>JBQCEW010000244.1:0-3746 GCA_051959815.1 Solirubrobacterales bacterium | reverse complement strand
AGGTAGGTGTAGGAGAGGGTGATGTCGATCACCCGCCCCTCGCATTCGTCGAACTCGATCCGGTCGCCGATCCGGATCGGCTGCGAGACCGCGATCTGGATGCCGGCGATGACGTTGGCGAGGGTTCGCTGGGCGGCGAAGCCGACGACCGCGACGACGAGGGCGGTCGAGGCGAGGATGCCGGTCGCCAGCCGCTTCAGCTCGGTGAACTGGCTCAGCACCAGCATTGCGACAACGAAGAAGACCACGAGGAGGGCGAGACGGCGGAGGATGCGCAGCCGCGTCCGGGTCGTGCGCGAGACCTGTGAGACTGCACGCGGCATGGAGGGCAAGTTAACCGCCGACCCCGTCGCCGAGGCGCGCCCCGCCCGGTTTCCCTACGCCAACTGGGGAGCGGGAACGGCTCTCCTCGGCGTGCTGCTGGCGCTGGCGACCGGCGTCGTGCTGGGGGTGCCCGCGGCGATCGCCGGGCACAAGCCGAACGGCGACCTGACGACGCTGGGCAATGTCGGCGTGCAGTTTGCGACCGCGCTCGGCTTCCTGATGGTGCCGATGGTGATCGCGGCCCAGCGCGGCGCGAACGGGGTTGGGGAGATTCTGCGGCGGCTTGGTGTGCGGCTGTTCCGGCCCTCAGCGCTGAAGTGGATGGCGGCGGCGATCGGCGCGTATCTCGTCATCGCGACCTTCTACTCGCTGGTGATCCTCGAACCGAAGCAGAAGGACATCGCCGAAGGCTTCGGCGCGGTGCCCGTGCAGGTGCTGCTGATCGTGATCGCGGCGCCGATCAGCGAGGAGGTCTGCTTCCGGGGGATGCTTTTTGGCGGCTTGCGCCGAAGCCTGCCGCGCATTCCGGCGGCGCTGATCGGCGGCCTCATCTTCGGCGGCCTCCATGCTCTCACCGGGATCACGGCGGTACCGCCGCTGATCGCCTTCGGCTTCATCCTCTGCCTGCTCTACGAGAAAACCGGCTCGATCGTGCCGGGGATCATGCTGCACATGCTGAACAACGCTTTCGCCCTACTCGGACAGTAGAGTGCGGCCCGTGAAGCGCCTCTCGTCCCTGCTCGTTGTCGTTGTCCTCCTCGCTCTGCCCGCCACCGCGGCGGCGGCGCCGAAGCAGCCTGTGAAGCCGGCACCGGTCCCGGCCGCGACGGTGAAGCTCGAGGTCGGGCACCTGCACGGCGGCCGCGCTGAGATCTACGACACGGTGCCGGTGCACGGGACGCTCTCGCCCTACGTCCCCGGGCAGAAGGTCGAAGTCACCTTCTACCTCGACGGCCACCGGCTGGTCAGCCACAAGGTCGCGGTCAGCAAGGGCAGCGGCGAAACCGGAACCTTCGAATCGAGCGTCATCGTCAGGGAAGACGGCAAGTACGCGGTCAGCGCCAAGCACACGGCGAACGCCGTTCTCGGCGGCGACAGCACCGTGCGGAAGAGCTGGAAGGTCAGCTTCCCCTCGTTGCATCCCGGCGAGTGCGACAAGGTCGTCAAGGGCTTCAAAAAGGCGATGGCGAAGATGGGCTACGTCGCCGGCGGCGGCTCCTGCTTCAACGGCCGCCTCGGTCGCGAGGTCCTCGCCTACCGCAAGGTCAACGACATGAACCGCAGTCAGAAGGCGGGCGCCGGTCTGGTCAAGAGCGTCTTCGGCGGTAAGGGCACCTACCACGTGCGCTACCCGAAGGCGGGCGAACACGCGGAGGTGCCGCTCAGCAAGCAGGTCCTGGTCCTGATCAAGAACGGCAAGCCGTTTGCGATCTACCCGGTCTCGACCGGCAAGCCCTCGACGCCGACGATCACCGGCCACTACACCTTCTACCGCCAGGAACCGGGCTACAACTCCGAGGGGATGTACTACTCGTTCTACTGGCACAACGGCTACGCCGTCCATGGCTACGCGGAAGTGCCCAACTACGCGGCGAGCCACGGCTGTGTCCGCACCTTCATCGCCGACCAGCCGCGCATCTACGAACAGCTTCACTACGGCGAGAGCATCTTCGTCTTCTGAGAGGGGCGGGCGTCGGGCGGATCTGCACGCCCGAGGCCGTCTGTGACCGGCGCATCTCGGCGTCCTCAGTCGGCCAAATAGCGCTGCTATTCGGCCTCCCTGCGTCCTTGAGCTGCTTGGTCACAGCCACCCTCGGTCGCACATCTCCACCCTCCGACCACCCCTGCTTTGAACTTTTGGAAAGGGAGAAAGGCTTAGGGTCTGCGGCGCTGATTCAAAGAGGAGGCGCAGGATGAAGGTCTTTGTGGCTGGTGCAACCGGTGCGATAGGGCGGCCTCTCATCCGTCAACTTGTTGCGGCTGGGCACGAGGTGACGGGGATGACGCGGCGCCCGGAGCGGGCCGGCGAGTTACGGGATGCCGGGGCGGAGGCGGTCGTCTGCGATGCGTTCGACGCGGAGGGGTTGCGAGAGGCGGCGGTTGCCGCTAGGCCGGAGGCGGTCGTGCATGCGTTGACCGCGCTGCCAGAGCGGTTCGGGCCGCGGACCGATCTGCGGCCGACGAACCGGGTCAGGACCGAGGGAACCCGGAACCTGATCGCCGCCGCGCAAGCGGCTGGGGCGCGGCGGGTGATCGCCGAGAGCGTCGCCTTCTTCTACGCGCCCGAAGGCGGCTGGGTGAAGGACGAGGAGGCACCACTGGACCTGGACGCCCCCGGCAAATTCGGGCCAGCGGTCGCCGCGGTGACCGACTTGGAGCGACAGGTGCTGGGGGCAGAGGGAATGGAGGGGTTCGTCCTGCGCTTCGGCTGGTTCTACGGGCCCGGCACCTACATCAGCCCCGGCGGCTCTCAGATCGAGGAAGTGCACAAGCGGCGCTACCCGGTCGTCGGCGAGGGGAATGCGACCTTCTCCTTCATCCACATCGATGACGCGGCGAGCGCTGTCGTGGCTGCCATTCAGCGCGGCGCGCCGGGCGTTTACAACGTCGTCGACGACGAGCCCTCGCCGATGCGCGAGTGGCTCCCCCTCCTTGCCGAGATCCTGGGGGCGAAGCCGCCGCGGCGGCTCCCGGTCTGGCTCGTGAGGATGGCGGTCGGAAAGGCGATGGCCCGCTCCGCCGTGGGGACGCGTGGAGCCTCTAATGCCAAGGCCAAGCGCGAGCTGGGCTGGCAGCCGGCGCACCCGAGCTGGCGCCAGGGCTTCCCCGAGCTGTTCGCGGCTTAGGATGGCCGCCATGATCGACCTCGCGGCCGCCAAGCAGACGCTGCTCGAGGAGCTGCGCGAGCACTCCCTGATCCTTGGCGAAGTGACCTTGTCCAGCGGCGCGACCGCGCAGTACTACGTCGACGCCCGCCGCGCGCTGATGCGCCCGGCCGGCTTTCGCGCCGCCGGCGAGCTGATCGCCGTCGCCGCAGCCGACGTCGGTGCCGAGGCGGTCGGCGGCCCGGCCACCGCGGCGATCCCGCCCGCCTGCGCGGCGATCGCGGTTTCGGCGGGCGCCGGTCTGGTTGCCTTCTTCGTCCGCAGCGCCCGCAAGGAGCACGGGCTGCAGCGCTGGGTCGAGGGGCCCGTCGAGGCGGGCGTGCGCTGCCTCGTCGTTGAGGACACCGTTACCACCGGCGGCTCGACTGCGGAGGCGATCGAGCGAGTTCGCGAGGAGGGCCTCGAGGTGGCGGGCGTGGTCGCCGTCGTCGACCGGCTCGCCGGGGGCGCCGAGAAGATCGAAGCCGCGGCCGGCGCTCCTTACCGGGCGCTGGTCACGATCGACGAGCTCTACCCGGACCGCCCTGACAGGGGCTA
>JBQCEW010000243.1:0-3291 GCA_051959815.1 Solirubrobacterales bacterium | reverse complement strand
CCCAGCATCATGATGTTCGACTTCTGCAGCTCGACGTCGGTCTCGTCGGACTGGGCGATCTGGACCCGCTTGTAATGGTTGTAGACGGCGACCGAGAGGGCGCGCTTCGCCGCGTCCTGGCCGACCACGTACTCCTGCAGGACATCGTTGATTTCCCGCGGTTTCGGCAGGTTCTCCAGCTCGAAGGCCGGCGGCGCCGTCAGCTCCTCGTCGATGATCTCGTTGCAGAGGTCGATGCACTCGTCGCAGATGTAGACGCCGGGGCCGGCGATCAGCTTTTTCACCTGGCGCTGCGACTTGCCGCAGAAGCTGCAGAGGAGCTGCTCGTTCGAGTCTGAAGGGCGTGCCAACGGATTCCTCTCCTAACGGGACTATCTCTTGCCTCCGGCAGCGCCCCAAAGCTTAGAGAGGGACCTGCACCGGTTCGTGAGGGTCGTTTACGGCATCGACACGGCGGTCCCTGCACATGAGCGCAGCCTTGCGCGGCGCTACCGTGACCGCGTGGCTGCCGCAGTCGAAATCGCCCCGATCGCCGACGAGGAGTTCGAGGAACTGCTGCCGCTGATCGCCGCCTACCAGCGCTTCTATGAAGCCGAGGAGATCGACGAGGAGCGCAACCGCACCTTCTTCCGCCGCTTCCTCGCCCCGAGTGAGGACGGTCTCCTGCTCGGCGCCCGCCGCGAAGGCCGTCTCATCGGTTACGCCTGCCTCTACTGGCACTTCAGCTCGCTGGAGGCATGCGAGAGCGTGCTGATGAACGACCTCTACGTGGCCGAGGATGTCCGCGGCCAGGGAGTCGGACGCGCCTTGATCGAAGCGACGGCCGAAGTCGCCCGTGGGCGCGGCGCCCCCTACGTCGAGTGGTCCACCGCCCCCGACAACCGCACCGCCCAGCGCCTCTATGACTCCACCGGCGCCGAACGCTCCGAGTGGTTCACCTACGAACTGCGGGTTTGAGCGTCAAGCCGACCGCAAATCTGGGGGTGGGGGCGGTAACCGATCGAGCAACCTCAAGAGCGTTTCCCGAAACGCCTTCCGCTCGTCGCGCTGATCACTTAGCTCGCTTCTGGTTTCAGCAGCTTCCCGCTTGAATTCGGCGAGCGTCTGATCGGCTCGATGGAGGTAGTGCTGGAACATCTTCTCTTGACGCCGGAGGAATTCCTGTCGCCAGGCTTTCTCTTCCTCCCATTCGACCTCCCTGCGCTCTCGGTCCGCCCTCATTTCCTCGAGCATCGTGTCCAGCTTTCCGAGCATCGTGTCCAGATTGCGATTCCACTCTGCGGCATCAGCCTGGGTGGCTTCCCATCTGGCGGTCGCTGCTTCCTGACGGGCGCGAGCCTCCTGCTGCAGCGCCGCCGCCCGCTCCGTGCGGGCAGCCGCTTCGGCGACGGCTTCAGACAATTCCTTCCGATTCACAAGAAGGATTGTGCCAGGCCAAGACGCGCGTAGGGCGCGCAGATTGGAGAAATTCTGCAACCCGTTAGCGTCAATTACGTGACTTTGACGCTGGACCCGATCAGCCGCGACGATCCGGAGGTGCGGCGGCTGTACGCGGACTTCGTTCGCGAGGCAGATGGGCCGCTCGTCTACGACCGGGAGGAAGCTGGAGTCGACCTCGACGAGGAGATTGCGAAGGGACCGCCGGAGGACCTGGTGCCGCCAAACGGCGTGCTGCTGCTGGCCCGGGTGGACGGGGAGGCAGCGGGACTTGGCGGCGTCCGCTACCTGAACACCGAGATCGCTGAGGTGAAGAGCATGTACGTGGCGCCGAACTTCCGCGGCAGCGGCCTCGGCCGCCGGATCCTCGCCCGCCTCGACGAGATCGCGCTCGAACACGGCTGCCGGGCGGTCCGCCTCGACACCTCCGACTACCTCACCCCCGCAGTCGGCCTCTACCGCTCCGCCGGCTACCGCGAAGTCCCCGCCTACAACGAGAACCCGAAAGCCGACCTCTGGTTCGAGCGGGCGCTGCAGCAGGACGCATAAGCCATCCCGTGGTTCCTTTGTCGTCCATGTGCCGACAAAGGAACCATGAGATCAGCTGTAGCGGTCCCAGCGGCGCAGCTCGGGTTCCGGGTTAATCGCGACGCCGTGGACGTGGATCTCGAAGTGCAGGTGACAGCCGAGGCCGCGGGCATTGCCGGTTTCGCCGACGGAGCCGACCCGCTCGCCCTCCCATACTCGCTCGCCCCTGTGGACGCGGGCCGGACGGATCATGTGCGCGTAGAAGTAGCTGCGCTGCTCCCCTTCGCCGTGGATCAGCAGGTAGTTGCCGTAGAGGACCGGGTCATAGCCCTGCTGGAGCACCCGCCCATTGCGCACCGCCACCAACGGCGTCCAGCAGGCGGCGGTGATGTCGAAGCCTTCGTGGATGCGACCGCCGCTGCGCGGCGCGTGATACCTCCCCACCGCCCCCCGCGTACCGTGCGGCCCTTGGACCGGGAAGACGTGGCCGTAGTAGGGAACGCCGCCGTCGCGACTGAAGATCTGAGCCGAGGCCGGGGCGGCTACGAACGCCGCGACCGCAAGAGCTAGAGCAGCAGCGCGCCTCAGTGGTGTTCGATCACGCGGTCGACGAGGTTGTACTCCTTCGCCTCCTCCGCGCTCATGAAGTAGTCCCGCTCGGTGTCTTTGGTGACCTTCTCGAACGGCTGACCGGTGTGCTTGGCGATGATCTCGTCGAGGCGACGGCGGACGTCGATGATCTCTTTGGCGTGAATCTCGATGTCGGTCGCCTGTCCCTGGAAACCGGCGGAGACCTGGTGGATCAGGATCTTCGAGTTCGGCAGCGCCATCCGTTTGCCGGCGGTGCCGCCGCTCAGCAGCAGCGCCCCCATGCTCATCGCAACCCCGACGCAGATCGTCTGCACGTCGGGTTTTATGAACTGCATCGTGTCGTATATCGCCAGTCCCGCGTAAACGGAACCGCCGGGCGAGTTGATGTAGAGGCTGACGTCCTTGTCCGGGTCCTCGGACTCCAAGTGCAGCAACTGGGCCACGATCAGGTTGGCGATGTCATCCGTAACCGGCGTCCCCAGGAAGATGATCCGCTCGCCCAAAAGCCGCGAGTAAATGTCAAACGCCCGCTCCCCGCGCGACGTCTGCTCAACCACCATCGGAACCAGAGGACTCATCGCCTCGCACTCTATAGAAGCCACCAGGCACGCCCGCAGGCACCAAATCCCGTGGTTCCTATGTCATGGCAGAGCCGACAAAAGAACCACGACCCTGCGACCTCTCCAGGCAACCGCCATCCCGTGGTTCCTATGTCGTGTGGGCGCTGACAAAGGA
>JBQCEW010000242.1:0-9945 GCA_051959815.1 Solirubrobacterales bacterium | reverse complement strand
CTCCGGCGACGGCGCCGACCGGGACGCGACCGTCGATGGGGAAGCGACGGCGCTCGCCGCCGTGGTCGAGGCGTCCGGCGGCCCGTCGGTCGACTTGTTCGCCGGCTCCTCCGGCGCCCCGGTCGGGATCGCCTTCGCCGCCGAGCACCCGGAGCAGGTAAGACGGTTGGTGATCTGCGGCGGCTATGCCTCGGGGGCGTCGATCGCCGACGAGCGAACCCGCGGGGCGATGGTCGACCTGGTCCGCGAGCACTGGGGCCTCGGGTCCAGGGTTCTGGCCGACGTCTTCATGCCGAGCGCCGACGGGGCGGAGCGCGACGCTTTCGTCTCCTTCCAGCGCGAGGCGGCGAGCGCCGAGGAGGCGGCGCTCTCGCTGGATGCCGTCTACCGCTTCGACGTCGTCGCACGCCTCGGCGACGTGACGACGCCCGCCGTCGTCCTGCACCGCCGCGAAGACCGGTCTATCCCGTTCGAGCTAGGACGCGAGCTGGCCTCCGGGCTGCCGGGAGCGAGCTTCGTCGCCCTCGACGGAGCCGACCACTACCCCTGGTTCGGCGACTCCAACGCCGTCCTGCGCGCCACGCTGAAGGCGCTCGGCGTCGAGGATGCCACGGCGACGAGCCCCGCACCCGGTGCCGACCGGGCGCCCATCGAGGGGCAGGACCTGACCCGCCGCGAGACCGAGGTACTGGCCCTCGTCGCCAGCGGCCTCTCCGACCGCGAGATCGCCGAGCTCCTCGTCCTCAGCCCCCACACCGTCCACCGCCACGTCGCCAACGTCCGCACCAAGCTCGGCCTCCCGACCCGCGCCGCAGCGGTCGCGGCGGCGGCAAAACGCGGCCTGCTGTGATCTTCGCTCAGGCTCGTTGCCCGTGTCGGCCTATTCCCGAATCTGAGCCATGGCGGGGTTGGTGGTTTCGCTCCACCCAACGCCGAGGCATTTCGTGCTTCGACACGAAATGCCGAAGAAAGCGTCGAAGCCCGCGCCGGCGGGGTTCTGGGTGGTTTGAATCGACCAGCTTTTCCCGTTCCATTCCTCGGCCAGGGTCTGATTCGATCCGCCGCTGCCGCTGACCCAGCTTCCGGCCGCCGTGCAGGACGTTTCGGTCGCGCAGGAGACCCCTTGGAAGACGCTGGCGATGCTCCCGGTGGGGTTGGGCGTGCTCTGCAGCGTCCAAGTGGTCACCCCGTTGAAACGGTATGCCAGCGTGAACTGTTCGAAGGATTCGTTCTTCCAACCCCCCACCGCCGTGCAGCGGTTCGGCGTCGGCGTGCAAGCGACATCGAGAAGGGTGCTTTCGGCGGCTCCTTCGGGATCCGTCACGGTCTGCAGTGACCAGCTCGTGCCGTTCCAAAACATGACGAGGCTCTTCGTATCCCCGCCGCTGGTGGTATAGCGACCGACGGCAACACAAAGGTTCGAGAACAGGCAGTCGACGCCGTCGAGCTGGCTCGAAGTGGCCCCTTCGGGGATCGGGAGCGAGGACTGAGTCCAATTCGGGCTTACCCATCTCGCGGCAATCGCCGTCTTGACCCCGCCGATCACGGCCGATCCTACGGTCGTGCATTCTGCGGTGTTGTTACAGCCGACCGCCACGTATTCGCTGGAGGTCGCTTTTGCGGGAACCGGCGTCGATTGGACACTCCATTTACTTTCGTTCCAGAGCTCGGTCACGCCCACGAGACTTTCTGCGGACTGATAGTCGCCGGCTCCCATGCACCGGGTTTCCGAGGGACAGTCGACGGCGAACAGGCGGGTGGGGAGAGTGCCTGACTTTTTCGCGACAGTCTGTTCAGACCAAGAGGTCCCGTTCCAGCGCAGAGCCAGCGGGCTGTCTACACCCGCTTTGGTGCTCTTGCCGACCGCCGTACAGTGGTTCGTACTCGACGGTTCACAGCCGACATCGTAAAGGTAATTGGCGGTCCCTTCCGGAGGGGTCGGCGTGGTCTGGAGGCTCCAAGCGGCACTGGCGACAGAAACCGAGAGGATGGCTGAAACAGTAAGCACCACGACCGCCGCCGAAGCAAAAGCGGCAAAGCGAATTCCAGTCGGCATCATCGACCTCCTCTGCGGCTCGGCAACCGCGCTCTGTATCAATGATCTATAACAGTTAAATTGCCAAAGAGCAAAAACATTTTGGTATGCAAGTACTTAACCTGCGGATAGGAGCGATGAAGGTGAGTGTGTTCGGTTCGATGGAGAATTCACTCAGCATCCCTTTTTGATCGACGCAGCCGGGAACCGCGGCGCGGTACCGTGAATAGTCACGCCATCCACCCCCCTCCTGGCTCGTTCACCCCAGATTCGCGCGGCGTCACCGCCTACCGCGGTGGCAGCGGGGCTCCCCGTTCGCGCTGGAGCTTCTGCTCCCTCGGCAGGAGGGGAAGCCCGAGGCGGGCGCAGCCGAGGCTTTCCGCGCGGGGCAGGAGAGGGTGGCGGCGCCCGGCCCATTCCCAGACACCGCTCGGCATCTCCGCCGCCAGTTCCCAAATCGTCTCGGGATACGCCCCGTCCTTCGCCATTTCGCGCAGGATCCGCCAGTGCCGGGAGGTCGCCATCGCCTTCTCGGCTTCGAGCTCCGCTTGGCGATCGCCGCTCCGGCGGGCTTCCGCCCACTGCAGGAACCAGAGGCAGGAGACGGTCGCCGTCACCTTTCCGCCCACCTGATAGCGGTCGGTGGTGAGGCCTTCGTCGGGGATCTGCGACGGCCTGAAGGTGCTGGGCACCGGGATCCCCTTCAGCATTTCGCGGACCGCGGCTTCGTGGTCGGCGGCCTTGACCACCTTCGCCGGCATCGCGTCGAGCCAGGCCTGCGAATCCACCTTGGTCAACCACCCGAGCCGTTCTTCGAAGGCGGCCTGGTCGGGAACCGCCGCCCTCAGTTCGAGCACGTAACCGCCTTCGGACCAGAAGGCGGCCATCTGGCGATTGCCGGGGCCGCCCTGGTTGACGAAGAACTCGGCCCGCGTGTCGACCGCGGCGGTGGTGCCCAGGACCGGCAGCTTGATCCAGCTCTGGCCGTGCGGGTGCAGGCCCTTGCGCTGGGTCGAGATCGCTTCGCCGAGGCTGCCGTGGCGCCAGGACAGCTCGACCCGGCGCTGGCGCACAGCGGGCGGGAACATCCCCGACTCGCGCTCGGCCTTGCTGGAGCCGGTGACGGTGATCGATTCGTAGGGGATCGCTTTGCCGGTGACGAATTCCAGCGAGCCCTCGATGCCTTCGCGGCGGTTTTCCTCGACGGCGTTCTGGACCCGCCAACCCGGGCCTTCGAGCAGCAGGAGCGGCGACGATTCGGCGAAGCGGACGAGGTCGGCGCTGTAGGCGCGGGTCGCCCCGTCCTGCGTGCCGCCGGAGAGGAGCAGGATCACCACGGCGACGAGCGCGGCCAGTCCACCGGCAAGCGCGACGAGCGTGCGTCGCGGACGGCGCAGGCGTGAGGCCGTGCCCGTCGATGCCTCGGCGCCGGCGCCAACCGGCTCGGCGACGATCGCCTCCTCCAGCTCCGCCTCGGCCAAAGTGATCTCGAGTGCCACGAGGGTCCGCCGCGGGAAGGGGTTGGCGGCCTTCAGCTCCCTGTCGAGCTCGTGGGTCTTCATCGTCCGGCCTCCTTTGCTTCCAGCTCGATCTCGCGTGAATCGCTCGCTTCGCCCTCGGCGAGCCGCGCTCGCAGCCGGCGCCGCGCCCGGTGCAGGCGGCTGCGGGCGGCCAGCGGCGTGACCCCGAGGACCCGCGCTGCCTGCGCCGGCGTGAGCTCCTCCCAGCCGACGAGCATCAGCAGCTCGCGGTCGGCCTCGTCGAGTGCGGCCAGCGCCTCGAGGATCCCCGTCGAGCCCGCCGCCGTCTCGCTCGGCAGCCGGCGCCTCAGCTCCGCGCGAAGCTGCTCGGCCAGCCGGTTGCGGCGCCGCTCGCCGCGCCGCTGGTTGGCGACGACGAGCCGCGCGGCGCCGTAGAGCCAGAGCCGTCCCTCCTCCCCGACGGGCACCTCCGCCAGCCGCCTCCAGGCAGCAAGGAAGGTCTCGGCGACAGCATCGGCAGCATCCTCGGGATCGGCGCACCGTCGCAGCGCGTAACCCAGGAGCTCCCGCGCGTTGTCGCGATAGAGGCGCGCAAACCGCTGCTCAGCCAGATCGCGCGGCAACGCGTCGGCCATCGTCGAGTCCTGCATCACCCCCTATATGTCCGGTCGAGCCCGAACGTTGCGCCCCATCACGGGACCCGCCTTAATCAAGGTGTAGCATTTGGTGCTACGGTTGTGTACATGGCTCGAGAGGTCTCCATTCGCGAACTCCGTAACTCCACCTCAAACGTCGTCGCGGAGCTGGAAGCAGGGGAACACTTGACGCTCACCGTCAACCGGCGGCCAGTCGCCGACATCCTTCCCCACACCGAGGAGCGGGACCCATGGGTCCCGTCCTCCGAGCTGCGCCGAATCGTGGGCGAGGCGCCCGCCGATCCGGGCTTGCTTGACGATCTCGCTGACGTCCGCGGCGCCGAGCTCGACGATTGAACAAAGCAATCGCCGACACCTCGATCTTCATCGCCCAGGAGACGGGCCGTGAGCTCGGAGAGCTCCCCGAGAAGATCGCCGTTTCGGTAATCACCGTGGCGGAGCTGGAGCTCGGAGTCCTACGCGCAACCGACCCCGAGGCTCGCGCCCGCCGCCTCTCTACCCTCTCGCGGGTCCAATCCACCTATCCCCTGCTCCCAGTCGGTCCTGAGGTCGCAAGCTGCTTCGCCCGCATCGCCGCAGCCGAGCGCTCCCGCGGCCGCCGCCTTCGCCGTCATGACACCTGGATCGCGGCGACGGCGATGAAACACGGCGCTGCGGTTCTCACCCAGGACTCGGACTTCTCCTCATTCGAGGAAGTGGAAGTGCTCCGCGCCTAATCCAGTGGAGTGATTATCTCGACTATCCTCAAAAGTAGTTGGCACGCCGAGCTCCCTACACCCGCGTCGTAAAACAGAATCAACTTCGACCCGAACGCGTCAAAGGCAAGGGCGACGTTCTTTTCAGGCGTTTCGAATGCCTGAATCCAGTGTGCGAGAACGTCCTTGTCGTACCTGAGACAGAGTGCGAAGGGGGCTTCTCCATCACCTGCCCTGCATGCGATTACCTCCACTTTGACGGTGGCTCACTCCACCTGTTCGACTACGCCCTGGTTCACCGCGAGAGCGGGGAGACGATCAACTCGGGACCGTTTGCGCCGACCCACAACGCTTACCTTGCCCTCGCCGAGCGAGTGAAGTACTGCGTGCTCTGCTACACCCTTCAGCCGCTCGCATCATTCGATCGTCACGCATCTCGAGCCACTGGCCGGCAAGGCGAGTGCCGCATGTGCAAGAAGCTCTACAACGAGCTCAAGAACGAATCTCGCTTGACGGAGCAGCACCGTGAGGCGGCCGAGACCAGAAGACTGCTTACGGCCTTGAGCGGAGAGACCAACGTGGGCAAGATAGATGACTTGCTGGCACGATTCGACCATCAATGCTTCAACTGTCTCAAGCCCCTCGAGGACAAGCCCGGAGGAGAGGACGGCTACTACCTGGATCACACCCTGCCCGTGTCCTGGCTGTGGCCGCTTGACCTGGGCCCGACCATCCTCTGCCGGCAGTGCAACGGCCAAAAGAGCGGCCATTGGCCTTCGGAGTTCTATAGCGACGTCGCAAAGCTGCGTGCCCTGGCGACTCGCACGGGAATACCGTTCAGTCAGCTCAGTGGGTCGCCATTCTTCAATCCCGATGCAATCGAGCGATTTCGCCTGGAAGCGGACTCGATCATCGAGCGGTGGGTTCAGTATCCAGAGAAGCTCAAAGGACTGAAAATCCGCATTGAAGCGGCAACGGGAGAGAACGTATTTCGCGACGCCGACCCTGCATCTCTGCGAGCTATCGGCTTAAGCGGCTAACGAGCTCGCATCAGCAAAAACTGATGCGTGTGCGTAGTGCCCTGGTCGGAGATGCCATGGGACTGGCACAAGGAGACGTCCTCCTCGAAAACGCCTTCGGTCAGGAACCAAGGGGCCGCCAAGCCCTCTAATGCCTTGGCCATATCGAACTTCCGGCTTTTCCCAAGGTGCCAGACGACAATTCCATCGCCTCTCAGCGATCGGTGCAAAGCGACGAGAACCCTCTCGTAGACCGAGAAATCGCTGGCCTGTCGATACTCGAGGAATTGCTTACGTTCAACCTCAAAATCCTCCGGCTCCCAGCCGCAAAACCACATCCGCATCCAGTTGTTGGTGTGAAAGCGGGTCGAGCCGAAGAATGGTGGGGACGTGAGCACCACATCTGCCCTTCGGAAAGACGGATCGATGTTTACGACGTCCTCTTTCGTCGAGACGCCATCCACCCAGTCGCTTCCAAGGTCGCAGTCGAGCAGGCGCTGGACCTTCCCCGTCAATCGAGGGGCGAGCTGGCGGTGTGGCTTGGGCCCCGTAGGAGCAAACGGCGTAATGGGATGGGATCTACGGCTCAGGGCATAAGGCCTGTTGCCATGCAGGATATGAGCGCAGGCGGCCCATAGAAGTGCCGTTGACGAATCTCGTGGAGCTTGCAGGAACCAGCTTCGAGCCGCAACGATTTCTCTCAACGTCTGCTCGTGGAAATACTCCTTCATCGGGCCGTTCATGCCCCAACTCTGGATCTTCCTCAGCGACGTGCTGTTCGCCTCGGACGCAACGAACGCCAGAAGCTCTGCCAGCCCTGCTTCGACGACTTCGGCGTCGGGGCGAACCGTCTTCGCAGCGGTCAGTTGATTCGCGAGTGGGCTTATGTCGTTTCCCCAGCCCACGCGGCCTTGCAAGCAGGCCTCAAGTGGAATCGTTCCAGCACCCGAGAAAGGATCCAGGACGGTATCGCCGGGTTTCGAAAATTCCCGCACCAGGAAATGGGCGATGCTCGGCTTGAGCTTGGCCTGATAGGAACACATTGAGTGCCATGAGTGACCCCAATTGCGGGCAGAGAACGGTGCTTTGCCGAATGGCCGATTCTCGACCATCTTCTTGAGGCGGCGCTCCGGCGAATCGCAGGTGGCACGCACACGTCTCGGTCGCGGAGTTCTGAAAACCAGCAACTTCTGCAGAAGCGGGGACCCGTCATTTGACCTCCGGTCCCGGATTTTGTGCGACTCGACCAGATCCAGGCCGACTTCAGACGCAACTGACGTCAACATCTCGTCGGTTGGAACATGGACCCCGGCAAACTTCGAGTCTCCAATGTCGAGAAACAAGGCACTTCCCGGCTTCAGACGCATACTCGTGGCTCGAAACACCAAAGACATATCTTCGATGTACGCGGCAACCATTGCGGGAATGCGCCGATCGTAGGACTGCTCGTCCAGGGCACTTAGAACACTGGAGATCTTGGGGTCGCTAAAAGTCCTACGCAGAGATCCAAGGCGGACATTGTTGATCCCAGCCGTCACGGCATTGTCGCGGATCTCCCGAAGCTCGCCGCCCCGGGAGATCATGTCCAACACCCACATCTCGATCTTGGTGTTACGAACGTAATTAGTACCATTTAAATATGGGGGTGACGTGACGCAGAGCTCATATGTGGGTTCATCTTTTGCAGGAAGCTTACGCGCGTCCTCCCAGATCGGCCCAAGCTCAGCCGCGTCAAGGTCGACCCAGTCAAGGTCGTCGATCATCATTTCGATCGCCGCTCGAAAGTGTGGGAGCACCTTCTTACCCTGGCCGTTGGTCTCGTTCGCCCTGCGTCGGCGAAGATCGGCCCGCCGGATCATGTTCGAGGAGTCGACGAGCACTCGCGCCAAAGCCAAAAGGGCCAGATCTCTGTCCACCCCAAGTTGAGCATGTGTGTCGATGGCTCCCTTCACCCGAGTGATGTCCGCAAGGGCAACCCGCTCGAAGTAGTCGGCGTCTGCGAAGAGGCTGCTAAGCAGGCTCGGATTTGCATCGAAAGACTCAGCTCCCTCGAGGAGCTGCTGAAATCGGCCTTCGACGGCGGGCCTCGGTTCGCTCGCCAAGCGGGCTGCGACTGCAGTCTTTACACGAGTAACGAAACGAAGAAAAGGATTCACCTCGGCGCCCGAAGCTTGGATCCCCATCTGCAGAGCTACGAGCGCCGTCGTACCAGACCCAAGAAAGGGGTCGTACACCGAAGCCGGTTCCTCGCGAGATATGGCTAGTCGAGGAAGCTCATCCGAGAAGCCCTCGATCCATGGAAACCACCGATGGATCGGCTCGTTTTTGACATCACGGAAAGTTCCGGCTGAACCGGGAATCGAGCCAAGCATCGAGCAGGATTCGATCAGATTGACCGGACATAGGCAGGGGGCCTCGGGGTAGGTTGGCTCGCAGATTGGCCAGGAAATGGAAGATCCTGATCGCTGTCCTCGGCGCGCTTGCCGTACTGCTGGCGATCAACATGCTGGTCGTCGAGGCGGAAACGAAGTCGGCGACGGTGACCGTGCCGGGCGGACGGATCCTGCACCTGCCCGGCGGCGACATGCAGGTCCTCGAAAAGGGCCCGCGCCGCGCCCCTCCGATCGTCCTGCTCCACTGCTTCGCCTGCTCGCTCGTGTGGTGGCAGCGGATGATCCCGTTCCTCGACCGCGATCACCGGGTCCTGGCGCTGGACATGCGGGGCTTCGGAGGATCCGAAAAGCCGAGCTCCGGTTACTCGATGGAGGACCAGGCGGCGTTCGTGGCCGAAGCGCTGAAGCGACTGGGCGTGCACCGCGCGACCGTCGTCGGCCACTCGCTGGGCGGCACCGTCGCGACGGCGCTGGCCGAAGCCCCGGGCGACCTCGTCGGCCGGCTGGTGCTAATCGACCAGGCCCCGGACGAAAGCTTCTCCAAGGGCATCGGCTTCACCGCCGAGCTCAGCACCGCCCCGGTGCTGGGGCCGGCGCTATGGCAGGTGACCCCCGACTTCGCGGTCAAGGACGGGTTGCAGATCGCCTTCGCGCCGGGGCACGAAGCGCCCGACCGGTTCGTCGACGAATTCAACCGGATGACCTACACCTCCTACAGCTCCGACGACGAAGAGGCCGACTACATGAGCGCCGAGCCGCTCGACCGCAGGATCGAACGGACGGGCATCCCGTTGCTGGCGATCTTCGGCGCCGAAGACCAGATCTACGAATCCGGCCCGGCGCTGGCCGCCTACGCGAAGGTGCCCGGCGCGCAGACGGCCCTGATCCCGGGAGCAGGACATTCGCCGAACGTCGAGAAGCCCAGGCGCACCGCCGCCCTCGTCCTCGAATTCGACCGACCCCCTCACCCCAGGCGCCATTAGGCCACGCTTAGATTCGGCAGCCATCATTTTTCCCGCCTTGCTCCTCCCCGATCCTCAGCGACCGGGCCCGCGGCTTCGTCTCCCCGGGCGCCGGGCACCGCTCCGCGCGCGCAGGCGCGTCCACTGGCTGGCTCCGCTGGCCGGCGCCTGCACGATCGGGATGGGCCTCGTCAACGTCGGCTCGGCGTTGACGCCGGGACTGCACTCGCGGATGCACCTGCTGCTCGAACTGGTGCCGCGGGAGGTGCCGGTGGCGGCGCACGCGCTGGCGCTCTCCGCCGGGGTCTCGCTGATCATCCTCGGGATCTACCTGATGCGCCGCCGGCGTCGCGCCTGGGCTTCGGCGGTGGCGGTCCTGGCCGTGGCCGGTGCGCTCAACCTGCTGAAGGGCCTCGACGTCGAGGAGGCGCTCGCCTGCTGGGGCGTGGCCGCGCTCCTTATCTGGGGCCGCGGCGCCTTCACGGTCCTGCACGAGGACAGCGGCTGGCGGACGCCGCTGCTGCGCAGCGCCGCCGTGCTCGGCGGGGTGCTCGCCGCCAGCGTCGCCACCCTACTGGCGGTCTCCCACTGGGGCACGCCGGGGCTGAATCCCGGGCGGACGTTCACCGAGCTGGGCGCCGTCCTCACCCTCTCTCCCGGACCCGTCCGCTACCGCGATCCCTTCGAGTGGGTGCCGGCGGCGA
>JBQCEW010000241.1:0-5877 GCA_051959815.1 Solirubrobacterales bacterium | reverse complement strand
TAGCGAGCACTAGTCGAGCAGCCCTTTCTCGCGCGCGCCTACGACCGTTTCCTCCAGGGTCTCCAGCGCGTCGTGCTGCGGCTTCCAGTGGAGGTCGCGGCGCGCCTTGGCCGTGTCCATCAGGACCGGGGTGTCGAGGGCGGTCGCCCACTCCAGCTTCGTCGAGGCGAAGGTAAGCCGGCGCGCCGCGGCGGTGCCGACGCTGACCGCCGGGCCGGGGACGGGGACCGAGCGCCAGCCGAGCGCGTGGGCGATGTCCGACATTCCGACGACGCCCTCGCCGGCGAGGTTGTAGGCGCCGGGTGGGCCGTCGCCGCAGATTGCCGCCACCATCGCCCGGGCGACGTCGTCGTGGTGGACGAGCTGGATCGGCGCCCCGGGATCCGGCAGGATCGGCCGCACCAGCGGCAGCATTTCCACGCCCTTGCGCAGCAGCGGCACCGGGTCGCCGACCCGCACCGCGTCTACGGTCTGCTCGATCAGCATCGTCGCCCGCGGCCCGGCGACGATGCAGGGACGGAAGACGTAGGCCTCGACGTCGCAATCGGCCAATAGCTCGCCCAGCAGGTCCTCCAGCTCGGCCTTCTGGCGCGAGTAGTAGAAGCCCTCGCTTCCCCGCGCCGGCACGTCCTCGGTCAGCGGCTGCGGGTTCTCGGGGTGAAAGCCGTAGGCGGCGACCGAGGAGGCGTAGACGAGGCGCTTCACTCCCGACCTGATCGCCACTTCGAAGACATTCCGCGTTCCCTGCAGGTTGACCTTGCGCGTCTCCTCGCGGCTGCCGAAAATCGCGAAGGCCAGGTGAACCGCCACATCGGCCCCATCGAACAGCGCCGCCAGCGCCCCCCGATCGAGGATGTCCCCGCGGCGATAGGAAGCCTTCTTCCACCCCTCTTCCGTGGGGTCGAACGGCCGCCGCGCCATTCCCAGCACGGTCTCGACCTCCTTCCGCCGCTCCAACTCCGACATCAGAGGCTTGCCGATCTCCCCGGTGGGACCGGTGACTGCGACGGCTAAAGGCATCTACCCCGTCCGACTGGCCGTCCTAGGCGGCCGGGGTTATGCGGTACGCGTCGAAAACACTCTCGACGTTGCGAAGGCGGCTGATGCAGTGTTTGAGCTGCTCGGTGTCGCCGACCTCGATCACGAACCGGTTCTTCACCATCGGATGATTGGTGACGCAGGTCGCCCCGATGATGTTGATCCCGGCCTCGGAGAACGTCCGCGAAAGGTCCTCGAGCAGGCGGGTGCGGTCGTAGGCGTCGATCTGCAGCTCGACCCGGTAGGCGGCCTTGTTTTCGCCTGCCCAGCTGACGTCGACGAAGCGCTCGGACGCCCGCTTCAGCGCTTTCACGTTCTTGCAGTCGGCGCGGTGGATGGTGATCCCGCGCCCGAGCGAGACGTAGCCCTCGATCTCGTCGCCCGGCACCGGCCGGCAGCACTTCGCCAGCCGCACAGCGACGTTCTCGGCGCCCTTGACGCTGATCCCGTACTTGGAAGCGTCCTTGGTGCGGCGGGCGCGGTCCTCGCTGCCCGGCTGCGCGCTCGGCGCCTCCTCCTCGACGCCCTCCCCCGCCTTCAGCCGTTGCATCAACTTGTTGGCGGCGGTCTTGGCCGAGACTTTGCCCTGGCCGAGGGCAATGTAGAAATCGGTGGCTTTGCGGAAGCCCATCTCGCGGATCACGTCGGCGAGCAGGGCCGAGCCGGAGACCCTCTGCATCGGGATGCCGCGGGTGCGCAGCGCTTCCTCGAGGCTCTCGCGACCGTCGCGCTCGGCGTCCTCGCGCCGCTCCTCTTTGAACCAGGAACGAATCTTGTTGCGAGCGCGATTGGTCCGCACCAGTTTCAGCCAGTCGAGCGAGGGGCCCCGCTTCTGCTTCGCGGTCAGCACCTCGACGATGTCGCCGGAGCGAAGCTGGTAGTGCAGCGGCACGATCGACCCGTTGACCTTGGCGCCGACGCAACTGTGGCCGACGTCGGTGTGAACGGCGTAGGCGAAGTCGAGCGGCGTCGAGCCCGCCGAGAGGTTCTTGACTTCGCCCTTCGGCGTGAAGACGAAGACCTCGTCCTCGAAGAGGTCGACCTTGAGCGATTCGAGGAACTCGGTCGGGTCCTGTTCGCCCTCGGCCTCGACCAGCTGGCGCAGCCAGGTCATCTTTTCCCGCTGTGGGTCGGCGCTGGTTCCCTCTTTGTAGGCGACGTGGGCGGCGATCCCGTACTCGGCGAGTTTGTGCATCTCCTCGGTCCGGATCTGGATCTCCAGCGGCTTGCCCTCGGGACCGATCACCGTCGTGTGCAGCGCCTGGTACATGTTGGCCTTGGGCATCGCGACGAAGTCCTTGAAGCGCCCGGGCAGCGGCTTCCAGAGCGAGTGGATGACGCCGATCGCCCCGTAGCAGTCTTTGACGGAGCCGACGATCACCCGCATCGCGGTGAGATCGAAGATCTCGTTGAACTCGCGGCCCTTCTTGGCCATCTTCGTGTAGATCGAGTAGAAGTGCTTGGCGCGCCCGGAGATCTGCGCCTCGATCCCGACCTGCTCCAGCTCCCCGGCGAGGAACTCGCCCGCCTCGGCGACGTAGTTCTCCCGCTCGTCGCGCTGCTGGGCGACAAGCTGTTTGATTTCCGCGTACTTGCGCGGGTGCAGGGTCGCGAAGGCGAGGTCCTCGAGCTCCCATTTGATCGCGTGGATCCCGAGCCGGTGCGCGAGCGGGGCGTAGATCTCCAGCGTCTCGTGCGACTTCAGCGTCTGTTTCTGCTTCGGCAGGGCCCCCAGCGTCCGCATGTTGTGGAGGCGGTCGGCCAGCTTGATCAGGATCACCCTGACGTCGGTGGCCATCGCCACCATCATCTTCCGGTAGTTCTCCGCCTGCCGCTCGTCGCGGCTCTCGAAGGTGATCCCGGTCAGCTTGGTGACGCCGTCGACGAGCTGGGCGATCTCATCGCCGAATTCGCCGCGGATCTCCTCCAGGCTCGCGGTCGTGTCCTCGACCGTGTCGTGAAGCAGGGCGGCGCAGAGGGTCTCGGTATCGAGCCGCATGCTGGCGCAGATCTGGGCCACCCCGACGGGATGGGTGATGAACTCGTCGCCGGAGTAGCGGCGCTGGTCGGCGTGGCGCTCGCAGGCGAACTCGAAGGCCCGCTCGACCTTGGCACGGTCGATCGTCGCCACCGCCACCGCGGTGCTCCCGCTGGAAGCCCCGTTCCCGTTTTCGGCCGCGCTCGAGTCGAACTCCTCGATCACGGCAAAGAGATCGGCCAGGAGCTCCTTCTGGGCTACCGTGGTTTCGGTTTTGCGAGAAATCGCTGAGCCTCCGAGAGTCTTTCGCTGTAGGCACGAAATGCAGCCGATCGCTGCAGTTCGGTCTTCTCTGAGGATACGACCCGGACCAACCCTGCGCCGCCTTCCGGTGAACCCTGGAGGAGGCCGAGCTCAACGAGGATGCGGAAGCGGCGGGCGGCGGCCTCGGGGCAGAGCGGGTGAGTGCCGGAGCCGGTGAGGGCGTTGCGGAGGTCCGAACCGCTCGCCTCGCCGAGTCCCCGCAGGGCGCAAAAGGTCGCCCCGACGGCATCACGGGACGGCCACTGCTCGGCCAGCACCTTGGCGGCGAATTCCTGCTCGGCCTCGGTCCAGAGCACGTGCAGGAAGCCCGGCTCGCCCTCGGCACAAGGGAGGGCCGATCGGATCTCATCGAGCTGATGCGCTGGTGGATCGACCAGCACCACGTGCTCGAAGGCGCAAGCGAGCTCGGGTGCTCGCTCCAGGGCGGCGTAGTCGGTGACCGTGAGTCCGGCGCCGGCTTTGTGAGCAAGGGCCGCGATCTCCTCCTCACCGCAGCGGTGGCAGGCGATCTGCGCAGCGCCGCCGTTGAAGCGGGCGAGGCCGGTGGCACCGTTGCCGAGGCCGGCCCGGCGCGAGGCGTCAGAGCAGACGGCGAGAACGCCAGCGCCACTCGAAAGGAGCTCCGCAATGGCAACAGTTGCCGAAGCGCCACCGTTCACCACGTGACGTACGTCCCCCAGTTCGCGAGTCCGTGAAAATGATTGCTCTACGCCCTTTTTCACAGACTCGCCAACTAGCGGGGAGGTCAGCTCGGCTTCGAAGCGGTGCCACCAATCGGATTCCTCGCACGTGCAGGTGTGCGGAAGCGCTGGCTTCTCCGCGCCCGCCTCGGGCTCCTTGAGCGGATAGAGCTCACGAAGCACCACCCTTGGCTCTACTGAGCCGTTCCAGTGGTTGACCTCCAGTCGCACCGTCGCGTCGAGCCAGTCCTCATCCTCGACGCCGAGGCTGGAGCGGCCGAAGGCGACCCCGAGCGCGCGGTGGGAGCCGCTGTGGAGGCTGAAGCGGGCGTGCTTGCCCTCCCCCATCGCCCGCACATCGCTGACCCGAGCCGAGGGGACCAGCAGCCGCACGCCGGGGTTGCCCATCCCGAAGGGGGCCAACTGCTTCAGCTCCTCAGCCAGCTCCAGCCCAAGTCCGACTCCGCCGACAATCGCGTCGACCTTTTCGGTTCGCCGCAGGTCCTCCGGCGCCAACACCTCGTTGGCGTGGGCGGCAAACGCCTCGCGAAAGGCCTCGACGTTCTCGGTTTTGATCGTGAGGCCCGCGGCTGCGCGATGACCACCGAATCCCTCCAGATGCTCCGCGCAGGCCCGCAGCGCCGCGAGGAGATCGAAGCCGGGAATGCTCCGCCCCGAGCCGCGTCCCTCGCCGTCTTCGTTGAGGGAGATGACGACGACCGGCCGGCGGTGGCGCTCGACCAGACGTGAGGCAACGATCCCGACGACACCGGGATGCCAGTCCGGCCCCGCGAGCACAAGCCCGTGCGCCTCCCGCAGTGGATCAGGCAGCTCCCGCCGCGCCGCCTCGGCGGCAGCATCGACCTCCCGCTCCGTCGCCCGCCGCTCCGAGTTGGCCCGGCTCAACTCCTCGGCGATCGCGGCTGCTCGCTGCTCGTCCTCGGTGAGAAAAAGCTCGACCCCCGCGTCCGCCCGATAAAGCCGGCCAGCAGCGTTGATCCGCGGCGCCAGCCGAAACGACAGATCCCCCTCATCCAACCGCTCCGGATCGCATTTCGATGCCTCCAGCAAGGCCCGGATCCCAGGACGCTGCGCTCGCCGGATCTCCCCCAAACCGCGCCGCACCAGGGCGCGGTTCTCCCCCACCAACGGCACGATGTCCGCAACGGTGGCAAGGGCCACGAGATCGAGATCGTCCTCCCCCTCTTCCCCCAGAGCACAGGCAAGCTTCCAGGCCACGGCCGTCCCGCAGAGCGACTTGAAGGGGTAATTGCTGATTTCGGGGTGCAGGATCGGACAGTCCGGCAGCCCGGCCGCCGGCTGGTGGTGATCCGTGACGACCGCCTCCATCCCCAACTCCCGTGCCAGCGCCACCTCCTCGACCGAGGTGATCCCACAGTCGACGGTGAGCAGGAGCTTCGTCCCGCGTTCCGCCAGCCGCCTCACATTCTCACTGCTCAGCCCGTAACCGTCCTCAATCCGGTTGGGAATGAACCAGTCGCAGTCAGCCCCCAGCCCTCGCAGCGTCCTCACCATCACCGCCGTCGCGCAGACTCCGTCGACGTCGAAGTCGCCATGGACAGTGATCCGCCGTTCCTCGGCAATCGCAGCTCGAATCCGCTCGACGACCAGGTCCATGTCCCGGAAAGCCGATGGCGGATGCGACTCGTCGGCGGCGAGGAAGGCACGAGCCTGCTCCGGCGTCCTGTACCCCCGGCGAACCAGGGTCACGGCGACGGGCTCGCTCAGCCCGAGCTCGTCGGCGAGGGCGCGCGCCTCGGAATAGGCATAGGGCTCTACGGAAAATGCGCTGATGGTTTCCGCCACGTTTCCAGGCTAGGAACCGGTGCGGCGGAA
>JBQCEW010000240.1:0-4521 GCA_051959815.1 Solirubrobacterales bacterium | reverse complement strand
CACAGGTACTGATCCTGGGGGCAGAGTTCCACCCCGACTACCTAGCTGCATGATTAGCGCCTCGCAGGCATCCGGTCAAGGGTCCTACGGACCCGACCCCTTTAGGGGTTGACCGGCTGCCTGCGAGGCGCAAAAATCGCAGCCACGTCGTCGGGGTGACGTTTACGGCGAGTGGATCGGCGTTGTTCTTCTTCTGTTGGTTTCTGTTCTGTGGGGTTCTTATGTGCATTCGGTCTCTGTTCTCGCGGGAGAACGGAGACCGAAAAGGCACTGACAACGGTGCCACCCCCAGCCCGCGCAACCCGCGACGGACTAACGGTTCTACACCTACTTTTTAGCGGTGTCAACGAACGTAGCGGTGGAGGTAGGTTCGTTGACAAACTCACTACTTCGCGCTATGTCAGCCGCCCTCGCAGAGCGAGTAGCCGACGCGCCAGCAGTTGACTATGAAGCCCTCCGCTCCGGCCCTACGGAGCTTGTTGCGGGCGCGGCTCGCGTGCGAGTCGAGCGTGCGAAGCGCGCCGCCACCCTCACTCCCCCAAATCTCCTTCATCAACTCCTGCTTGGTGAAGACGCGGCTGGGCTCGGTGGCAAGCAGCGCGATCAGTTCAAACTCATGAGCGGCAAGTCTGACCTCCTTCCCCCGCACCGTGACCCGCCGAGCGGCCGGATCGACCACCACCGGGCCGACCGTTACCGGCCTGCGGTGGGTCGGGGTGCCCGCCTCGAAGATACTGCCGTCGACGTGACCCCGGCAGAGCAGCCGCCAGTCCTCCTCGTCGGTTGGCCTCACCTTCACCTGCCAGTTGCCGCCGTCGCTCAGGCGTAGCTCCAATTCGCCCTCTCCGATCCCGATCGCGGCGCTGCTGAACCGCCCAGGGACAAGCATCAGCGCACCCCCAGGAGGCGTTTGATGTGGAAGGCCGGTCGGCTCGGCTGCACCCGCAGGCCGTCGCTGAAAACCAAGCCCTCGTTGTCGAGGTCGCGGAGGGCGCGGGCGAGCGCGACCCCTCCGCTGAGGGTGCGCGGGTTCACCAGCACCCGGCCCGCCAACGCCGGAAGCGTCAGCAGTGCCGGGTGTTCACGGAGAACCAAGGCCAGGACCACGCGCTGCATGGGGAGATTGGCGACGGTCACGAGCGCGGCCCTCCGAGGACGGTGAGCAGCGCATGGAGGGCGTCGTGGGTGCCGACCACCTCCGCGTAGTCGCTCTCCTTGTCGTGGGCGGCAGCCGACACTTCGATTGCCGTCCGCGCCGCCTCGTCGGGAAGGCAAATCTTCCCGGTCGTCAAAGCGGTCAGAAGGCGCTCAAAGGTCCGCGCTTCCTGCCATGCCTGATCGGGCCTCTGCACCTCGCCGGGGGTTTCCAAGTCCTCCCGCACGCCCTCCAGCCACATCGTCAGGTGGTCGCGCAGGATCGGGATGTGCTGCCGTGGGATATCGAGCGGCACAAGCGATCCGCCGCCCGTAGGGTTGTCCTTAGCCATGAGGAGCTACGTCTCCTTGTGGTCAGGCCCTCGGTTGGCGTTGACCCGCCGCCGGGGGCCGCTTCTGAGGCCGGTAGCCAGCTACCGTTCCCGCTGCGTCCGGCCGAGTTCCACCTTTGCCGGATGCCACGGGGCCGGTGTGTAAGCACGCGGCCCCACTTATTTAAGCGCTCAGACTACCAGAAGTGTCGATGAATCATCGACAGGGCTACTTGCCCTGGATGACGGCCGCGACCCGGCTGTGATGCAGGCCAGCCTCCCTGGCGATCTCGCGCAGCGATAGACCGGCGGCCTTGGCATCAGCGAAGGCTTTGCGCCTCGCCTCGCGCACGGCCTCGGCATCTCGCTCAAAGGTCGCCTGGGCGTTGCGGACAGCTTTGCGAGCGGCCTTGTGCTTGGCGTCGTCGAGCATTCGGAGAGCCTACGCCAGCCCTTGAGAGCTTGAGTACCGAATCGGAGTCGTCTAGAGCTTGTCTATGTCGCGGCCGGTGAAGCTCGCGTCAACGATGTCTGCGAGATCCTGACGTTCGGCGTTCGACCAATACGCGGAGGCCGCACGCCGGAAATGAGAGCCAGGGATGGAAACCGTACAGATCGCCCGTCTTTGCGCGAACAGGCGATTTCCCGTCCGATAGGTCGCCTGCATGGGAATGTTGACCCGCTCTAGCTTTGCGACCAGTTCGGCCAGGGGTTTCAGGTCCGGTGGCTCGATGCTCTGGGTATTGCGCGCCGTCCGCACGTCTCCCGCCAGGCCGAAGTTGATCTCAAGCGAGCGCACGTCCCCCGTCTCGATCGTCTTCGGCCACGTCAACTCCTCATCGTCCAGCTTCACCATCGGGAAGTCGCGGTTTGGTTCCCGAGGCTGAACACCAACGGCGAAGCTCAGCGCCGCGTCAGGTTGCACAGAGGGGATACCGAATTCGACCCGCTGAAGCAGACCCGCCCGCGCGCCGAGGTTCGTCAAGGCGACGAGCGCCCGAATCTCGGTCATTGCGGGAACCTGATTAACGCCGCCTAGGCCGACCTCCGCATGTTCGCTGAGGTAGGTGAGGCTGAACCTGGCGGGCCGCAGGACCGACAGCCAGAGCGAGGTCGCGGAAACGACTAGCGCCGTTACGGCGACGACGATGGAAACGATTTCCCCCGCTGACAAGGACTCAGGCGGCGACGTGCTCGTCAGGGGCAAGGCGATGCTTCTTGATGGCGGTAGCGAACGAATACAAAGCACCGTCTGCCATTGCCAAATACTCGTAGGCTCGAGATGGCGACATCTCACGTACGGGCGAGTGCTTGGCGAGATTGTGCAAGACGTTCAGGCCGAGAACCGCATCCGTAGTCTCCGACGGCACGATTCCTCGGGACTCGGCCTCCCTCACCAAGCCGAGAGCGTCCAGGCCGTCCGAGTCAATTTCCACCCCTGCCTCGGCGAGTCCTTGGCGAAACGCCTCACGCACGGCATCGTAAGTTCGAAGAACTGCCTCTCGTGGATCTGAGTCGGCAAGGTCGCGAATGTTCGTGTCAAGCAAGCTCATCTGGAGCGCTCCCGCGTCATCTGGAACCAGGCTGGGTCGGGCACTCGCCTGACTTGATTGCCGAGGTCGTTCGACCCCGGACTTCGCTTGGTCCCAAGCCAACTCGAAAGGTCCGGCACGCAAGCGCGTAACGCCGCCGGCAATCAAATCCGTCAGAAGTCGGCGGTAAACCAGAGCAATGATGAGAATCGAGACCGGCCAAGCGATCTTCGCAATGAATTCGATCAGGCTGATAGCCACAAGCTAAGAGGACAGCCGGACAGTCGCCTTGAGATTTACCCGTTCAGTCGCTGGTGCGCAATCTCGTAGACGGTAGGCGCGTTGGATTCGCGGGGATGGTGGCGAATCCCGAACGCGGCGAAGACCAAGACCGACTTGCCTTCTCGCAACTCGATTCGGAAGACCATGCCGAACTTGCCATTCGGAAGCGGAAGACGCAGCTTCAGGCAATGCCGGAGGGCAGTTCCGTGCGGTCCCTCCTCCTCACAGGCGCGAAGGCTCTCAACCGGAACCCCTTCCGCCTCAAACGCTCTGCGAGCCGCAAGCGCCACCTCCTCCCCCGCATCGCTGGCTCGCCCCAGGTCCTCGGCGAAGGCGGAATCATCAAACAGCGCAGGCGCACGGCCTGGCCGCTTGTCGCTCACCGGCTACCCCTCGCCGTCAGGGGGCTGAACCGGGCCGTACTCGGACTCAAAGTCAGCCAAAGTCCCTGGCTCAGTGCCGAGGCGCTTTCGGATTGCGTCAAACGAGGTGTCGGGCACCAGAGTGAGAGACCCATCGGGGCGCTCCTCGGTGACGACGTACTCGCCAGCGCGATCACCGCTGAGCTTGACGTGAGCGAACTCCATGCCAGGGATTTTCGCAGACGGGTCGCCTGATGGCGAATGCCTAACGAGATTCGGGGCCGAGTTTGCATCGACTCGTAATCTACGAATCGGCGCGTTGACCCTGTCAGCGGCACCCGAAGCAGATGCTTCTCCGCGATAGGGTCTCGCGCGATGCTTGAGCCCGGCGACAAGGCCCCCGACTTCGAGCTGCCGGATCAAAACGGAGATTCGGTCAAGCTCTCCGACCTCAAGGGGCAGACAGTGATACTGTATTTTTACCCCCGTGCCGACACCCCCGGCTGCACGACCCAGGCCTGCGGGGTGCGTGACCGACGCGCCGACTACGAGAAGGCGGGAGCGCGGGTGATCGGGATCTCGCCTGACGAGGTGGGGGCGATCGACAAGTTCGCCGGCAAGTACGACCTCGGCTTCACTCTCCTCGCCGACGCCGACCACGCGGTCGCCGAGAAGTACGGCACCTGGGTTGAGAAGTCGATGTACGGCAAGAAGTACATGGGCGTCCAGCGCGCGACCTTCATCATTGGCCCCGATGGCAAGATCGCCAAGGTCTTCCCGAAGGTCTCGCCCAAACAGCACGACGACATAGTTCTCAAAGCTCTCATCGAGCTCGCCGCCGCCTGATCAGGCCGAGACGACCACCGCGACGATGAAGGA
>JBQCEW010000239.1:0-8283 GCA_051959815.1 Solirubrobacterales bacterium | reverse complement strand
CTCAGCCCGCCATCGCGCCATAGCCGCCCTCGCCGAGCAGGTTCACGGGTGCCGGCTCTGCCCCCGTTTGGTCGAGTGGCGCGAGGATCAAGCGGCGAACCCGCCGCGCCGTTACCGCGGCCAGGAGTACTGGGCGCGCCCGGTCTCCGGCTTCGGCGACCCCGAGGCGCGGGTCGTCATCGTCGGCCTCGCCCCCGCCGCCCACGGCGCCAACCGGACCGGGCGCATGTTCACCGGCGACCGCTCCGGCGACTGGCTCTACGCCTCGCTGCATCGCACCGGCTTTGCCAACCAGCCGGACTCGCAGTGGCGCGGCGACGGGCTCGAGCTGCGCGATGCCTACATCACCGCCACCGTCCGCTGCGCGCCGCCGGCGAACAAGCCGACGCCGGAGGAGCGCGACACCTGCCTCCCCTACCTGGAGCGGGAGCTGCAACTGCTGGAGCGCTGCCGGGTGCTCGTCGCGCTCGGCTCGTTCGGTTGGGACGGGGTGCTGCGGGCGGCGCGGGCGCTCGGCGAGGAGGTGCCGCGACCCCGGCCCAAGTTCGGCCACGGCGCCGAAGCCGAGGTTGGCGACTGGCGACTGCTCGGCTGCTACCACCCGAGCCAGCAGAACACCTTCACCGGCAAGCTGACGGTGCCGATGACCGACGAGGTCTTCGCGCGTGCGCGCCAACTTGCGCAATAGAGCGTCCCCCCAATCGAATCCAGCCCTTTCGCCGGAACCTTTCTGCCGCTATACAGGTCTTCCCTGCGCCACGGGGATCACAGGGAGGGACTTTGGAGAGACCACGGATAAAACGGACCACCGAACGGATCGAAACGCCTGAAGGCGACATCTACCTGCTGCGGCCGAGCCTGGGAAACGACATCCGGATCGATAAACCCGACGCGGAAGAACGACGCCTATTGGCAGCGATCGACGGCGAGCACACGGTCGAACAGCTCCGCGAGGAGTTCGGCCGGGAGAACGTCGACGAGGTTATCTCGCAGCTGCGCGAGCTGGAGGCGCTCGAGGACGCGACTGATGACGAGCGGCTGGAGCCCGGGGAGCTGGAGCGGTTCGACCGCCAGCTTCGCTACTTCAGCGACATCGCCACCGGCGACCTCACCGCCTCGCAATGCCAGGAACGGCTGCGCGAGGCGAAGATCGCCGTGCTTGGCGTCGGCGGCCTCGGCGGTTGGTCGGCCTGGGCCCTCGCCTGTACCGGGGTCGGCGAGATGTGGCTGATCGACGGCGACGAGGTCGAGATCAGCAACCTCAACCGGCAGATCCTCTACACCGAGGCTGACCTCGGCAAGCCCAAGGCCGAGCGGGCGGCGGCGCGGCTGCACGCCTTCAACTCCGGGATGCGGATCACCCACGACGTCCGCCGTCTCGAGAGTCAGGACGACATCGCCGAGTTCATCGCCGGCTCCGACGTCGTCATCGATGCCGCTGACTGGCCCGCGCACGACATCGAGCGCTGGTGCAACTCCGCCTGCTTCGAGGCCGGCATCCCGTACATCACGATGAGCCACTTCCCGCCGATCGCCCGGGTCGGTCCTCTTTATGTGCCCGGGGTGACCGGTTGCTTTGCCTGCCAGGAGATCGCCTACCGGCGCGAATACCCGCTCTTCGACATCGCCATCGAGCAGCGGCGGGCGCAGCCGAGCCCGGCGGCGACCCTCGGGCCGGCCTGCGGCCTGATCGGCGGCCAGGTTGCGCTCGAGGTCGTCCATCTGCTGACGGGGCTGAGTCGCCCCTCGACGCAAGGCGTCGCCCACCTCTATGACCTGCGCACGATGGAGGTCGAACGAGAGCCGGTGGTGCCGGAGCCGGAGTGCCCGGTCTGCGGACGCCTCGAGCACGAGGCGGAGGCGGGCGCCGAGAGCGAGGGGGCGGCCGGGTAAGTTTCGGGGGTGCGGCCTTCGTCCCTCATTGCGCTTGTCGCCCTGACGGCGGTGCTGTTTGCCGGCTGCGGCAGCTCAGGCGAAACGACCTCCTCCCCTCCTGCCGGCACGGGGACTTCCCCTCATGAGGTCCGCGCCACCTGGGAACGCAACCCGAAGTGCAAGCGGCCGCCAGGGGCGTCGCGCTGGGCCTGCTCGGTTGGCTCCTACCGCTGCCAGGGCGTCGTCACCGACCGCGGTTGGTCGATCTCCTGCGCCAAACCCGGTAGCGCCGTCGCCTTCACGGTCCGCCGCGGCTAGCACCGCGCGCGAGCCGCGGCGAAGGGTCAAGGAAGAGCAGCAGCCAGAGGTAGGCCGCCGCCCGCGGCGCGATAAAGGCGAGCGGGACCGAGAGCAGGAAGATGCCGGCGATGTAGGTGCTGCGGATCCGCGTTTCCCGGTGCGTCTCGTCGTCGATCGAGGTGAGCCCACGGCGGCGCGCGTCGACTCCCATCCACAGCCCGACCAGCACGACCGCGGCCAGGTTGACGGAGTAGAGGACGACCGAGGGAGTCTCGCTGCCGTACTCGCCCAGCACTTCGCTGCTGAAGGGGATGAGGACGATGCAGGCGAGGTAGAGCAGGTTGAGCCCGAGCAGCCGCCCGTCGAAGGCGTCCACTTCGGCGAAGAAGCGATGGTGGACGACCCAGAAGCGCCCGATCACGGCGAAGCTGATCGCGAAGGCGAGCAGGTTGTCCCACTGGTCGAAGAGGGCGTCGACCAGTTCCCCGCCCCCCAGGTGCCTCGGTATCCCCATGCCCAGCACCAGCAGAGTGATCGCGATCGCGAAGACGCCGTCGCTGAAGGCGACGATCCGCCCGAACTCGATCTCGTTCCCCTCTCGCCGCTTCGCCGCCTCGCCTCTCGCCACCTCCGGATCATCTCCCGCGGGCGCGACGGAACCGAGAGGCGAGGCCGCCTAGAATGCCTCAGAGCACGCCGGCGTAGCTCAGTTGGTAGAGCACATCATTCGTAATGATGGGGTCCCCGGTTCAAGTCCGGGCGTCGGCTCTGTCGCGTTTTCGCCAGGCGACAGACGTAGATGGACTTGGTGTGCTCCTCCTCGTCCACTCCTTCGTGGAGCTCCCCGTTCAGCTCTCCGAGCAGCGCCACGCAGCGCAGGCCCGCCCCCTCGATGGCTCCCAGCACCTCCTCCTGGGGGAAGTGGCGCTGCAGGTGGACGTGCTCGCTGCCGGCCTCCCCCACCGCCTCGTAACGCACCGTGGCAAGGACGCCGGGTGCGACCTCGTCCGGGGACATCTGCCCTTCCCAGAGAAGCCGCCTCCCCTTTCCCTCGACCATGAACTCGGTGCTGAAGAAGCTGCGGTAGTTGGCCAGGGTGTTGAGGTCGAACAACAGGACTCCCGTCTCGGCCAGGTTCCTTCGCATGCCGACGAGAGCCGCGTCGAGCTCCTCGCGGCTGTGCAGGTAGTTGAGCGCGTCGTTGAGGGACCACACCAGGTCGAAGGTCCCTAGCTGCGGGAGCTCGCGCATGTCGGCGACGAGGAGCCTCGCACTGGCGCCGATTTTGGCCCTGGCGACTGCCACCATCCCCGGGGAGACGTCACAGCCGGTAACCCGCCAGCCCCGATCCAACATCGGCACCAGGCTCGTGCCGGTACCGCAGCCGACTTCCAGCAACCGCTTGCCGCTGAGACCGGCTGCTTCCGCCTGTTGCAGAAGCCGCCCGGTCCAGCGCTCGGCCGGATAGTTGCGGTTGAAGTCGTCGAACGACGCCGCAAAGGCGTCATATGCCTTCCTCGCGGCGTCGCCTGATTGCCAGTCCCTGCTCAATTGTCCCCTTTTGTTTTCAATTGATTTTGATCAGAAAAGGAAGACTGTCCATAGACGCGTGGGAAGAAGGCTTCCGGCTCGACGCTACGTTATGTCCTGCTACTTCTTCTTTTGGCGCCGTTCCAGGACTTCGCCGAAGGCTTTCTCGATTTCGCCGGTGAGGGTGAGGCGGAAGGTGGCGTTGAGGACCTCGAAGGCGAGGGGACGGAGGCGTTCGATCGCGGCGATGATCTCGGCCCAGCCCTCCTCGGGGCGGCCGGCTTCGTCGAAGGGCTTCCAGAGGTCCTCGACGAAGAGGGTGACGAAGGTGCGGGCTGAGGACTGGGCGTTGCGGTTGAGCTTCTCGATCACGGCGAGAGCGGCGGGAAGGTCGATGCCCATCGCGAGGACTTCCTCGGCGGCGCGGATCAGGGCCGGGCTGGGAACTTCGTAGCGTTCGCCGCCGAGGTCGACTAGGAGGCCGAGCTTCCGGGCTTTCTCCAGCAGGCGGTCGTCGTCGGCGCCGAATTTCTCGACCAGCTCATCGCGCGTGTAGACCTCGGGCTGCTCGGTGGCGAAGGGGGCGGTGACGGCCTGGCGCAGGCCGACGAAGCGGTCCGCGTCCGCCCCGTGCTCGCCGATCAGCCGTTCGATCGCGCTCAGCTTGAAGCCCTCCCCCTGCATCTCCTGGATCAGGCGCAGGCGGGCAACGTGCTCGGGCCCGTAGTAGCCGACGCGAGCGCGGACCTCCGGCGGCGGCAGCAGGCCGCGGGACTGGTGGTTGCGGATGTTCCGCACCGACATTCCCGTCTCGTAGGCGAGCTGCTCGACGGTCAGGCTTGCCTCTGAATCCGGCGGGTTTGCGGCGTCTTTGGCTTGTTTGGCCACCGAAGGAATTCTACCCCTTGAATGTAACCTCGTTTGAGGTAACGTTTATTTGGGAACAAGCTTCTTGTCATCCACTCCTTCCAAGGACCCGCCATGACTTCTACCCTCGCAGCCGTCTCCGCCGCAGCCGCCCCGCCCGCGGGTGGCGCCGAACTCGGCCAGATCGTGATCGCGACCGTCGCCGCGATGATCGTCACCTCCGCCCTCCTCTACCTCGGGCTCGGCCACCGCAGCGGCCGCGTCAAGATCCTCCAGCGCCTCGCCGACCACGGCGAAAAGGTCTCCGGCTTTCCCGGCTGGGTCGCCTTCCCCTCCGCGGTCGCGACCGTCTCGCTGCTGACCGCGGTGTTCGGAATGTACTGGGACATCTCGATCCACATCGACAACGGCCGCGACCCCGGCCCGCTCGCCAACCCCGCCCACTACTTCATCCTCGCCGGCCTCTTCGGCATCTTCAGCGCCGGCTTCTTCGCGATGGTGCTGCCGAAGGAGAAGCCGAGCACGGTCGCCATCCGCATCGGCCGCGACTGGTGGGCGCCGCTCGGCGGCGTTCTGATCTGCGCCTGCGGCGCGTTCTCGCTGATCGGCTTCCCGCTTGATGACATCTGGCACCGCCTCTTCGGCCAGGACGTGACCCTCTGGGGGCCCACCCACCTGATGTTGATCGGCGGCGCCGCGATGACCCTGGTCGGGATCGCCGTCCTCTCGGTCGAGGGGATGCGTGCCAACGCCGCGTCCTCCGGCTCGCTACGCGAGCTCGTCCACACCCGTCTGGCGCGCGCGATCGCCCTCACCGGCGGGCTGCTGCTCGGCCTCTCCACCTTCCAGGCCGAGTTCGACTTCGGCGTCCCGCAGTTCCAGCTGATCTTCCAGCCGATCCTGCTGATGCTCGCCGCCGGCGTCGGCCTGGTGATGGCGCGCGTCTACGCCGGCCGCGGCGCGGCGCTCGGCGCGGCGCTTTTCTTCATCGTCCTGCGCGGCGGGCTGGCGATTCTGATCGGGCCGATCATCGGCCAGACGACGCCCCACTTCCCCCTCTACATCGCCGAGGCGTTGGTGGTCGAGGCCGTTGCCTTCTTCGTCTCGACGCGCAAGCCGCTGACCTTCGGCCTCGCTGCCGGTGTTGGGATCGGCACGATCGGCCTCGCCGCCGAGTGGGCCTGGTCGCACGTCTGGATGCCGCTGCCCTGGCCGGCGGCGGTTTTCCCGGAAGCGGCGCTGCTCGGCTTCGCCGCGGCGATCGCCGGCGCGACCCTCGGCGCCTGGATCGGCACCCACCTCTCCCCTGAGCCGCTCGAGCGCTCGCCGCTGCTGCGCCGCGCCGCCGTCTGCAGCGCCGCGGTGGTCGCAGCGCTGGTCGGCTATGGCCTCTACGTTCATGCCCAGCCGGGCGTCAGCGCGCAGGTCTCGCTGAAGAACCTGAGCAGCGGCCCGGACCGCGAAGTCGAAGCCGTAGTGAGGATGAGCCCGCCCGACGCGGCCACGAACGCGAACTGGTTCGACGTCACCGCCTGGCAGGGCGGCGGTCTCGTCGTCGACCCGCTGAAGCGGATCGGGGACGGCGTCTACCGGACGACCGAGCCGATCCCCGTCTACGGCAACTGGAAGACGATGATCCGCCTGCACAAGGGCAACTCGCTGACCGCGGTGCCGATCTACCTGCCGCGCGACGTGGCGATCCCGGTCGGCGAAGTGCCGGCGCCCGCCCGCTTCACCCGCGCCTTCGGCAACGAGCACAAGCTGCTGCAACGCGAGCAGAAAGGCGGCGGCCCGCTGCTGGTCGCGGTCGCCTACTTGACGGTGGCCGCGATCGCCCTCTCGCTGCTGGTGCTGCTCGCCTGGGCCCTGCACCGGCTCTCCCTGGACGGGCGAGCGGTCCGGCGGCGCCTCCGCCTCCGCGGCCTCGGCTTCCAGCACGGCGGCGGCAGATGATCCTCCCTCTCGCCCACCACCAGACGATCATGGCCCTGCCGGTCTTCGCGCCGGCAGTGGTGATCATCCTCGTCCTCGCCGTCCACCACCTGCGCGAGCGGCGGCACTGGAAGGACGAGGAGACCGAGGGTTAGCTCACCGAGACCGCAAAAACCCTTACTCCACAAGGGTTTCTGCGGTCTCGCGTTCGATCGCCTCGGCGTAGGGGCCGTGCAGGGTGGCTCGGGGGGTCGGGATCGTGACGTGGTAGGCCTCGTGCATCGCCCGGGCGAGCGTCCGCTTGAAGGTGGGGCCGTGCCAGGCGTGGGCTTCGGCGGCGCGGCCGACGTGGAGGTGGACGAGCTCGTGGAGCAGCGTCTCCAGCACGTCGCCACGGCGGATACCGGGATAGGCGGTGACCGAGAGGCGGAACTGGCTCGGGACCGCGAAGCCGAGGCGGTTGGGGCGATTGCGGGGGCGACGAACCTTCAGTTGCGGCGCCGCTTTGGCCAGCGGCCCGTCGGCGAAGACGGGGAGCCGCCGCAGCCGCTCCATCTCCTCGTCAAGGCGCACCCCAGCGACCAGGTAGTAGGAGCGCGGCCGCGGCTTCGCGACCTGCGGTTGCGGCGCAGCGGCGGCTACCCGCCGTCGCCGACGTCTCAAGCCTGGCAGCGCGGGCACCAGTAAGTGGTCCGGTTGTCGTCGCCCTGGCCGCGGGAGGAGATGCGGCCGCGGCAGCGGGGGCAGGCGCCCTGGCGGCGGCGGTAGACCTTGTGGGGGTGGCGGCCGCTCTTCACGGCTTCCATCATCAGTGCTCTGGCGGCGGCGAGGACACTGCGCAGCTCCTCTTCGGAGAGGTCGCCAACCGGCCGCCAGGGATCGATGCGGACGGCGAAGCAGGCCTCGCTCTTGAAGATGTTGCCGATGCCGGCGACGAGGTGCTGGTCGAGCAGGGCGTCGCCGAGGCCGCGGGCCGGGTCGGCGCGCATCGCCGCCACGACCGTGTCGATGTCGACCTCCTCGGCGAGGATGTCGGGGCCGAGACGGGTGATCCGGGGGTCGCGCCGGAGGCGCTCGGTCGTCATTACCTGCAAGGTCGGGCCGCCGAACTGCGCCGCGTCCCAGCCGCCGCCGGAGAGCACAGCCCAGGCCGAGGAACGCGGCCGGCGCCAGCGAGCGCCCTCGCGGTAGATGTGCCAGCCCCCGTTCATCCCCAGGTGGCTGTGCAGCGAGAGCTCGCCGAAGTCGAGCAGCAGGTGCTTGCCGCGGCGGCCGACGAAGACGAGTGGTTGGCCGTACGCATCGGATGGCGGCGGCACCGCGGTCTTGAGCGCGGTGAAGGTGATCGGTCGGAACTGGGCGAGCCGCGTGCCGGCGCCAAAGGAGGCGGTGGGAATGCGTGTTGCGGTGGATTGCGTGGTCAGCGTCGTCATTCGCGCGGCGCGGAATATCGCCCCGAAATAATTGGGCCTTTGGATCGTCGCGCGCACCTGCACCGCGTTGTGAACAGCGCCGGAAGGCGTGAAGCGGTCGCTGGCGTCGAGCGCTTCGTCCGCCTGGTAGGTGCCGATGACGACCGACAGGGTTTCGCTGGAATAGCCATTCTGCGCGAACACCGCATCGGCGATCTTTGTTGCGTTGTCGGGATCTTGGACCGCGGCCAACGCCGCTGCGTCGCTCACCGCCTGCAGATTGCGCCGCGCGAAGTACCAGGACCCGATATCGATAACCACCGCTGCGACGGCGAGCAGCAGCAGCAGCGAAAGCGCGGCGACCACA
>JBQCEW010000238.1:0-4821 GCA_051959815.1 Solirubrobacterales bacterium | reverse complement strand
TACCCGTCGCATCTCTTCTCGTCATCGCCTTCGGGGTGGTGCGAATCGTGGCGGGCTCTGGATCGGGCGGTGGGACCGATCCCGTGGCTTCCGCGACCGCGGTGCCGAAGGTCCTCGTCGCTCGCGCCTCGAAGCCGCTGCCGGCGCCGATTGCGGGCGAGTCGGCGGTGGCGGTTCCCGGCGGCGCGCTGATCCTCGGCGGCCTCGACAGCGGTGAATCCTCGGTCGGTGGCGTCTTTCTCCGCGGCAGGTCCGGAAAGCTCTCGCCGGCCGGCTCCCTCAGCGAACCGCTGCACGACGCCGCGGCGACGGTGCTCGACGGAAAGGTCCTGGTCTTCGGCGGCGGCACCGAAACCAGCACCGACATCGTTCAGGAACTGCCCGCCAAGGCCTCCCCGCAGACGACCGCCGCCGTGGTCGGCCACCTGCCGGCGGTCCGCTCCGATCTCAGCGCGGTGACGATCGGGTCGAAGGCCTACGTCCTCGGTGGCTACGACGGTTCGACCCCGGACCCCGCTGTGCTGGCGACCGAAGATGGGCGCTCGTTCTCGAAGGTCGCGGAACTGAAAGTCCCCGCCCGCTACCTGGCGACGGCAGCGCTGGGCGGCCGTATCTTCGCCTTCGGCGGTGAGACCGCGAGCGGCGAAGCGACGAATGCGATTCAGGAAATCGACCCGGCGCGAGGGACGGCGCGGGTTGTCGGGCACCTGCCGCAGGCGGTCTCGCACGCCGCCGCGGTGGTCCTCGGCGGCAGCATCTACGTCCTCGGCGGCGAAGTGAGCGGCATCGCCATGAACAAGGTCTGGCGTTTCGACCCCGGTAGTCACAAGCTCTCGTCGGCGCCACCGTTGCCGCGTCCGGTCGCCGACGGCGCGGCTGTCAGCGACGGCGAAGCCGCCTATCTGGTGGGCGGCACCGGGGCGGGCGGCGAAACGCTGGGCACGGTGGTCTCGCTACGACTGCGGTCGGCGAAACCAGCGCCACCGAGCGCGGCGGAACCGGAAGCCGGCGCCTCGGCGGCGGCCGGAAAGACCGGCGGCGGCCAAGCTCCCCCGTTCGAAGGGGAACTGATGATCGCCGACCGCGGCAACAACCGGATCATCGTCGTCAACAACCGCAAGCAGGTGCTCTGGCGCTTCCCGTCCAAGGCCCATCCTGCCCCTCCGGGCGGCTTCTACTTCCCCGACGACGCCTTCTTCACCCACGGCGGCAGCGCGATCATCTCCAACGAGGAGGAGAACGAGCGGATCGTCCAGCTCTCCTACCCGGCGGGGAAGCTGCTCTGGTCCTACGGGCACCCGGGGCAGATCGGCTCCGAACCCGGCTACCTGCACGAGCCCGACGACGCCTACCTCTGGCGCAACGGCGACGTCTCCGTCGCCGACGCCCAGAACTGCCGCGTGCTGCTGATCTCGCCGCAGAAGAAGATCCTGCGCGAATTCGGCGACCCGGCCGAATGCGCCCACAACCCGCCCGAACGGCTCGGCTCGCCCAACGGCGACACGCCCCTGCGCAACGGCGACATCCTCGTCTCCGAGGTCAACGGCTCCTACATCGACGAGATCACCACCAACGGCAAGCTCGTCTGGAGCGTGCAGTTACCGATCTCCTACCCGTCGGACCCCCAGCAGCTCGGCCCCGACCTCTACCTCGTCGTCGACTACGCGAACCCCGGCGGCATCTACGAGTTCACGCGCTCGGGGAAGATCGTCTGGTCCTACGCGCCCAGTGCCGGCAAGGGTCGCCTCGACCATCCGAGCCTGGCCGAGCGCCTGCCCAGCGGCGACATCGCCGTCAACGACGACTACCGCGACCGCGTCGTGATCATCGACCCCAAGACGAAGAAGATCGTCTGGCAGTACGGGTCGATCGAACACCCGGGGCGCGGCCCCGACCACCTGAAGATCCCGGACGGCTTCGACCTCCTCACGCCGAACGGCGAAACGCCGACGCACCCCTGGACGGGATGAGGGGCTAGAGGAGCTCGAGCTGCAGCGAGACGATCGCACCGCGACGGAAGACGGCGCCGGCGAGCTCGACCGGGATTGCGACGAGGAGCGCCGGCAGCGCGCCGATGACGCTTGCGAGGACGTCGATTCGCCGCTGCCAGGGTTTCGGCGCCGGCACCGCGGGTGCGTCGCGCAGCGCACCGAGGGCGACGTTGCGGCCGAAGGTGACGCTGTTCAGCAGCGTCTGCCAGGTCGCGGCGAGGCTCGCGAGTGGGCGCCAGCGCGCTCGCTTCACGACTTGGTCCCGTTGTGCGGCCAGCCGCCGCACCGCCTCAACGGTGAAGAGGTGGTGGGCGCCAGGGTGCAGGCCGGCCCAGCCGGCGCTGCCGAGCGCGCAGGCGAAGCTGGCGCGGTTCTCGATCCGCACCGCTTCCCCCTCGCGTAGCCGGTCGAGCTCGTGCAGTGCCTCCTCCGGGCCGGCAAGCTCGCCGATTACGCCCAGCCCGCAGCTCTCGCAGCGGCGGACCGGGCCGTCGAGTCCGGCCTTCTGGGCGATCCAGCCGAAGAGCGGCTCGCCGCAGGCCGGGCAGGGAGGATTCTCGGGACCGGCTCCGGCCTCGAGCGGGACGACGAGACGGGTCGCCTCGGTTTGCTCCATGCCCGATAGCGTACGGCCCCGATGAGCCCGCAGGAGACGCGAGAGGCGGAGTCGCGCTGGGCGCTGCCGGCGGCATTGGCGGCGTTCTCCGCGGTCGCCCTGCTGGTGGCCTCGCGCTTCGTCGACGTCGGCGGCACCGAAAACCCGGAAATCCTCCACAACGTCCACGCCCACCCCGGCTCGGTGACGCTGGCCGGTCTACTTCAGGCGGCCGGCCTGCTTCTTCTCGTCATCCCGCTCGTCTACCTCTTTCGGGCGGTTCGGGCGCGCAGCGAGCGGGTGCGCCCGCAGCTGATCGGGCTGGTGCTCGCCGCGCCCCTCTTCCTGGCGGCCTCTTCCGGCCTCTCGATCGGCGTCCGCCACGAAGCCGCGGACCAGTTCGTCGCCGGCGAAGCGAAGTCGACGCTGTCGCAGAAGAAAGCGCACGAAGAATGCGCCTCCGAACAGAAGGAAGAAGGGAAGAAAGAATTCGCCGAAGAATTCGAACCCGAAAAAGGGGAGACGGTGCTGGCGGCCTGCGAACGCCAGAAGCGGGAAGACGACGAAGCCTCGAACGCCCTCGGGGAAGCTTCGCTGACGCCGCTCGTCACCGGCCTCGGGCTCGCGGGCAGCCTCGGCCTCGTGGCCGCTCTCTTCTACACCTGTCTCTGGGCGATGCGAACCGGTCTCCTCAGCCGCTTTTGGGGCGCACTGGGGATGGCGTCCGGCATCGCCTTCCTGCTCGGCCCCCTCTCCTTCGTCGCCCTGATCTGGTTCATCTACCTCGGCTTCCTGCTGATCGGCCTGCTCCCCGGCGGCCGGCCGCCTGCCTGGGAGGCCGGCGAAGCGGTGCCGTGGCCGACCCCGGGGGAGAAAGCCGCGGCCGAACTCGAACCGTCGGAGCCCGTGGACGTGGAGGACGGCCCCGAGGGTCCTGGGGAGAGACGCAAGCGCAAGCAGCGCGAGTAGCCCAGGCCTCAGGCCTGCGGCGCCGGCGGGGCGGCCATCAGCTCGACGCGGTGACCTCCAGGAGCGATCGCCAACGCCCGCGGCTCACCCCAGTGTTCGCGTTTCGGCTCGACCGCGAAGCCCTGCTCGCGCAAGCGCTCGACGGTGCGATCGAAGTCCGCGACGACAACCGCCAGGTGACCCGGCGAAGGAACTGTCGGCGCCTCCTCCGGCATCAGGTGCACCTGCGTCCCCTCCCGCTCGAGCCAGACGTACTTCCGCAGCGTCGCCGGCGGCTCAACCCGCACGAACCCAAGCAGCTCGAAGAAGCCCACAGCTTCGTCAACGTCCCCAGGCGCAACCTCGATCCCCACGTGGTGAAGCATCGGCTACCGAAATCTTTTGTCTGCTACAGTTGAGGACATGGAGGCAATAGTGGCGGAAAGGGGGTCCGAGATGACCGAGTGGAACGATGGACGGCTCGATGATCTCAGTGAGCGGGTCGGCCGGATCGAGAAGAAGATGGACGATGGATTCGTCCACATAGACGACAAATTCGTCCACGTAGACGCCAAGTTCGAGAGACTCGAGCGGAAGATGGACGACGGCTTCGCCCGGATGGACGCCAAGTTCGACGAGTTCTTCTTCCGGATGGACGCCAAGTTCGACGCGGTCAACGAACGCTTTGACGCGGTCAATCAGCGCTTCGAAGGCCTGCATCAGATGCTGTTTAGGTCGGCCTGGGCCCTGGTCATTGGCCTGCTCAGCATGTTCAGCGTGCTGATCGGTGTGGTCCTTACTCAGTCGTAGGTTCAGAACAGCAGCGAGACCAACGCGGCGAGGATCACGATCGCGGTCGACCAGGTGATCGTCTCGGCGACTATGCGGTTGTCGAGGCCGTAGGCGTGGGAGACGACGAGGGCGTTGATGCCGGTCGGCATCGCTGACATCAGGCGGTAGGCGGAGGGAAGGTCGATCAGGGGGGCGGCGAGGAGCATCAGCAGGGCCGGGGCGAGGGCGAGGCGGCCGGCGGTGGCAACGGCGACGGGGGCGGTCATCGGCGGTGGCAGGGGCAGCTCGCCCTGCTCGGCCCCCTCGGCGAGGGTGGCGCCGACGGCGAAGAAGCCGAGCGGCAGGATCGCCACCGCGAGGATCTGCGCGGCGTCGACCAACACAGGCGGCGCCAGCGCCTTCGGCGCCAGCAGGCCCAGCACCGCCGCGTAGAGCGGTGGGTTGCGCAGGAAGAAGGTGCGAACCCGAGCCCGCATGCCTTCTCCGGCTCGGGTG
>JBQCEW010000237.1:0-5536 GCA_051959815.1 Solirubrobacterales bacterium | reverse complement strand
GGCGGTGCTCTTCGAGCTGCGAGAGGTGGGGCTGGACCGCGGCGGCAAGACCGTCCTCGACTCGCTCAGCGCCGGGATCCCGGAGGGGTCGACGGCGATCGTCGGCCCCTCGGGCGCCGGCAAGTCGACGCTGTTGCGGCTGCTGAACCGGCTCGCCGATCCCGACCGCGGCGAGATCGCCTACCGCGGCCGACCGCTCGCCTCCTACGAGCCGCTGGCGCTGCGGCGCGAGGTGGCGCTGGTCCCGCAGCTTCCGGCGCTGCTGGAGGGGACGGTCGAGTCGAACCTCAGCTACGCCGCCGACCTCGCCGGCGAGCAGCTCGACGCGGAGCAGACGCTCCTGCGCGCCGGTCTCGACCCCTCCTTTGCCGAGCGCGACGTCCGCAGGCTCTCGGTCGGCGAGCAGCAGCGGGCGATGCTGGCGCGGGCGCTGGCGCAGCAGCCCCGCGTCCTCCTCCTCGACGAGCCGACCTCGGCCCTCGACCACGCCGCCCGCGACAAGATCGAGGCGGCGTTGGCGGAGCTGCGGCGCGAGCTGGAGATCTCGATCGTCCTCGTCAGCCACGACCCCGAGCAGGCGCGGCGCCTCAGCGACTGGGTGCTGCAACTGGAGGCCGGTCGCCTCGCCGGCTGCGGCCCGCTGGCGGAGGTGCTCGCATGACGGTGATGGCGGCGGCAAGCACCTCGATCCACATTGCCGTCTGGCAGGTCGCTGCCTCGCTGGCCCTGGTTGCCCTCGCCGCGGCGATCTCCTTCTGGCAGAAGGCCGACCTCGAGCGCGACATCGGCGTCGCCACCGCCCGCTCGATCGTCCAGCTCACCCTCGTCGGCTACGCGATCAAGCTGATCTTCGAAGCCGACACGATCTGGCTCGTCCTGGCCCTGCTGAGCGTGATGGTCGTCTTCGGCGCGATCACCGCCCGCCATCGCGCCGCCAAGGTCCCGGGCTCCTTCGGCCCACTGCTGATCGCCCTCGCCCTGGCCGGCGGCACCACCCTCGGCCTCGTCGTCGCCCTCGGCATCTTCGAACCGACGCCGCGCTACCTGGTCCCGGTCGGCGGCATGGTGATCGGCAACGCGATGACCGCGAGTGCCGTGGCCCTCAACCGCCTCGGCGACGAGATGGGTGACGCCCGCGCCCGGATCGAGGCGACGCTGGCGCTCGGCGCCACCGCCCGCGAAGCCGCCGCGCCGACCGTCCGCCGCTCCCTGCGCTCGGGGATGATCGCCCTCGTCGACTCGACCAAGACCACCGGGCTGATCTTCTTCCCCGGCACGATGGTCGGGATGCTCCTCGCCGGCGCCAGCCCCACCGACGCCGTCCGCCTGCAGCTGATCCTCCTCTACACCCTGCTCGGCAGCGTCTCGATCTCGGCACTCACCGCCACCCTCCTTGCCTACCGCAACTTCTTCACCCCGGCCGCGCAGCTACGGGAACTTGACGAGCCGGCACCCGCCTCCGCCTAGACTCGTCAGGTGTCTCGCCGACAACTGCTGACGCTGATCGCGACGATCCTCGGCTCGACGGTCGTCTTCCTCGACAGCACCGTCGTCAACGTCGCCCTGCCAGCGATCAACGAAGGGCTGCACGCCGGACTCTCCGGGCAGCAGTGGGTGGTCGAGGCCTACATGCTGACCCTGGTCTCGCTGCTGCTGGTCGGCGGCTCGCTCGGCGACCAGTTCGGCCGCAGGCGGATGTTCGTCTTCGGCCTCATCGGCTTCGGCGCCACCTCGGCGCTCTGCGCGATCGCCCCCACGGTCGAGTTTCTGATCGCGGCCCGAGCGCTGCAGGGAATCGCCGGAGCGCTGCTGGTGCCGGGCTCGCTGGCGATCGTCGCCGCCACCTTCGAGGGTGAGGCGCGGGGGAGGGCCGTGGGCACCTGGACCGCCTGGACCGGGATCGCGACCGTGATCGGCCCGGCCGGCGGTGGCGCTCTGGTCGGCTTGACCTCCTGGCGGGCGATCTTCTGGGTCAACCTGCCGCTGATCGCGGCGACGGTGGCGCTGACCATGCACTCGGTCGAGGAGAGTCGCGACCCCGATGCCTTTCGCGGCATCGACTGGGGCGGGATCGCCCTCTCGGCGGCGGGCCTCGGCGGCCCCGTCTTCGCCTTGATCGAGCAGCCGAAGTATGGCTGGGGGGACCCGCTGGTCTGGGTGCCGCTCCTCGCCGGTGTCGCCTGCTTCGCGCTCTTCGTCCTGCACGAGGCGCGCGCCCGCCACCCGATGATGGACCTCGGCCTCTTCCGCATCCGCAACTTCGCCGTCGCCAACCTGACCACGCTCTCCGCCTACGCGGGCCTGATCGGCGGTCTTTTCTTCGTCGGCCTCTTCCTCCAGCAGGTGGGTGGTTATTCGCCGCTGGAGGCGGGGCTGGCGACGACGCCGATCTCGGTCATCCTCTTCTTCCTCTCGCCGCGCTGGGGCAAGCTCGCCTCCGGCACCGGCCCCCGCCTGCCGATGACGCTGGGCCCGATCGTCGGTGGGGTCGGCCTGCTGCTGATGTTGCGGATCGGCTCCGACGCCGACTACGCCACCGACGTCCTGCCCGCGGTCCTCGTCTTCGGCCTCGGCCTCTCGGCGACCGTGGCGCCGCTGACCGCGACCGTGCTCGACTCCGTCCCCGAGCACCGCGTCGGGATCGCCTCCGGGATCAACAACGGCGTCTCCCGGGTCGCCGGCCTGCTCGCGATCGCCATCCTCGGCGCCGTCATCTCCGCCCGCTTCGCCGCCGTCGCTGGCCCCGGCGTCTCCGGTGGCCCCCTGACCGCCCACGCCCCCGACGCCTCCACCTCCGCCTTCCACCTGGGCGTCCTCATCGCCGGCATCCTGATGATCCTAGGCGGCATCGCCTCGGGCCTCGGCATCGAAAACCCAAAACGAAGCATCCAAGCCGTCCCAGCCGGCGGCAATGCCGCAGCAGGCGAGTGCGGCCACGGCAGCGACGCCGATTGCACCGACCAGCAACAAAAAGCAAGGGCGGCCGCCAAAACCGCTTGAGCTGGGATGTCCCTCGGAGCGGCTTCGAATGCCGGGACCGGTGACCCCTCGGGCGGGCGGATACTCAAAACGGCGGCCTAATTAGGCCGCCGTTTGTCCGAACGAGGGGTCACCGGTCCCGGCACCCCCACTAGGCTCCGCCCCGCATGTCCAAGCCGATCATCTTCAGCGGCATCCAGCCGACCGGCCGCAAGCACCTTGGCAACTACATCGGCGCGATCCGCCAGTACGTCGAGGGCCAGGAGCGGGGCGAGCCGGCGATCTTCTGCATCGTCGACCTGCACGCGCTGTCAGTCCCATATGACCCGGCGGAACTGCGCGAGCGCGTCTACGACACCGCCGCGATCCTGATCGCCGCCGGCCTCGATCCGGAGCGCTGCATCCTCTTCCGCCAGTCCGACGTGCACGAGCACACCGAGCTGACCTGGCTGCTCTCGGCGGTGACCGCCCACGGCGACCTCAATCGCATGCACCAGTTCAAGGAAAAGGTCGGGAAGGACCGCGAACTCGCCTCGGCGGCGCTTTTCTATTACCCGGTGCTGATGGCCGCCGACGTGCTCGCCTACCGGGCGACCGAGGTGCCGGTCGGCGACGACCAGCGCCAGCACGTCGAGCTGATGCGCGAGATCGCCCGTCGCTTCAACCAGCGCTTCGGCGAGACGCTGGTGGTGCCGGAGCTGCGGATTCCGGAGGTCGGGGCGCGGATCATGGACTTGCAGGAGCCGGAGCGGAAGATGTCGACGACGGGGGGGACCGAGGCGGGCACGCTTTACATTCTCGATGAACCCGAGGTCGTCGAGAAGAAGTTCGGTGTGGCTGTGACCGACTCGGGTCGCGAGATACGGCGGGCTGACGACAAGCCCGGGATCACCAACATGATCGACATCGTTTCTGCGCTGACCAGTGTTTCGGTGCAAGAAATTGAATCTGACTACGCAGGTCGAGGCTACGGTGACTTCAAGAACGCGGTGGCTGAGATTGTCAACGCTGCCTTGAACCCGCTCCGGGCCCACTACTGGGAACTCAGGCCGGACGAGGCGGAGCTGGAGCGCATCCTCGGCCTCGGTGCCGAAAAAGCGCGGGCGATCGCCGCGCCGGTAATTGCGGACGTTCGCGCTCGCATGGGTGTCGGTCCGGCCCGCTAACGTCGTCGCGTGGCTGTAGCCGACCTCGACCTCGATCTGGACCTCGACGTCTTCGCCGGGCCCTTCGACCTGCTGATGGCGGTCGTCCTGCGCGAGGAGGTCAGCCTGCTGGACCTGCAGCTGGGCGAGGTCGTCGTCGCCTACGTCGAGCACCTGGAGCGCGAAGGCGAGCTGGAGCTGGAGGTGGCGACCGAGTTCCTCGTCCTCATCGCCGCCCTGCTGGAGCTGAAGTCGCGGCTGATGCTCCCCGGCCCGGAGGACGGCTTGGAGGAGATGAAGCCGGAGGAGGCGGTCGAGGAGCTGATCGCCCGGATGCTCGAGTACCGGCGCTACCGGGATGCCTCGGAGGTGCTGGCGGAGCGGTTCGAGTCCCAGCGGGGCCACCTCTACCGCTCGGCGCCGCTGCCGCCGGAGCTGCGCCGGGTCGCCGTCGAGGCGGCGATCGCGGTCTACGACCCCGACCAGCTCGGCGCCGCGCTCGGCGACCTGTTGACCGAGCCGCCTGAGGTCGACACCAGCCACATCCGGCCGACGGTCTCGCTGGAACGGCGCCTGCGGGCCGTCCGCGACGCGCTCCTGCGCCGCTTCGACTTCGACTTCGACGAGGAGTTCGGCAAGGAGGACCGGCTGACCCAGGCGGTCACGGTCTTCGCAATGCTCGAGCTCTACCGCAAGGGCGAGGTGACCTGGGAGCAGGGCGAGTGCTTCGGCCCGATCCGGGTGAAGAAGGTCGCCCCGATCGTCAATACGTCTAAGGCCGCATGAGCGACCTTTCCCGCACCGTCGAGGCGCTTCTCTTTCTCTCACCACAGCCGGTGGCGGTGAAGGACCTGGCCGAGGCGACGCAGGCGACCGAGGGCCAGGTCGAAGAGGCGATCGACCTGCTGCGCGAGGACCTCGCCGAAAGCAAGCGCGGCGTGGTGCTGCGCGAGGTCGCCGGCGGCTTCAGCCTCGCCAGCGACCCCGCCAGCGAGGACGCGGCGCGGCGCCTGCTGGCGAAGCCGCGGACGCCGCCGCTGACCCAGGCCCAGGCGGAGACTCTGGCGATCGTCGCCTACCTGCAGCCGGTCTCGCGGCCGGAGATCGCCCGCATCCGCGGCGTCAGCTCCGAGTCGGCGGTGACCAGCCTCGCCGAGCGCGGCTTGATCGAGGAGTCCGGCCGCTCCCGCTTCGGCGCCGCGATCTTTAAGACCTCCGAGCTGTTCGAGCGCCTCTTCGGCCTCAGCGGCCTCGACCAGCTGCCGGATCCGTCGAAGTTCGACCCCAGTCCCGAGGACGAGCGGGAGCTGCGGGAGCGACTGCTCAAAGCGGGCGAACAACGAGCCGAGTGATCCGTGGGGGAGCCGGGGGTGGGGCTCGGCGGACAACAGCGGGGAGGGTCCGGCGAGCCC
>JBQCEW010000236.1:0-9309 GCA_051959815.1 Solirubrobacterales bacterium | reverse complement strand
CCCGCGGGCGCCGGCCCGGCTGGCCGCACGCCTGACGCGGCCCGCCCCGACCCGGGCAGGGATCAGTAGGGACAACTTGTCCCCACCGGGGTACGGCGAGGGCGCCAGGCCCATGCCGGTTCCGGCCACCCCCGCCCCCGGCTCCTTGGCAGGCCGTGCGCAATACCAGTTGCAGGCCTTTTTGGGTAGCCGAGCTAAAAAACCGCCTTGGTTAGCCTCGTTGCGATGGTCCTCAATCGTTCCGTTGCGACGGCACTTTTTGCTGCCGCCGTGGCGCTCCTCGCCTTGGCGCTGATCCCTGCGGCGGCTCCCGCCGCCGACCTCCAGTCGAAGCTGGAAGACAAGCAGTCGCAGCTACAGAAGGTCGAAGAACGCAAGGGCGTTCTGACCACGACGATCGCCGGCTATGGCGACAAGATCAAGCGCCTTACTGCCGAGGTTGCCGGCATCCGCGACCGCGAGGCGGCGGTGCGCGAACGGCTGGTCGCCAAACAAACCGAACTGGATGAAGCCGTGGCCGAGCTGACCGCCGCCCACGACCGGCTGGAACGGCTGCGCGCGCACCTGAAACGGGCGCTGACGGCGCTGCGCCAGCGCCTCGTCGCGATGTACGAGATGGGGAGCCCGGACCTGGTCAGCGTCCTCGTCGGTGCCAACAACCTCGACGATCTCGCCGCCCGCGCCGAATACCTCGACCGCCTGCATGGGATGGACGAGGCGGTGGTGGGACGGGTGCGCGATCTGCGCGACCAGGTGAAGAAGTTGGTGGCGCGACTGCGCGACACGAAGGACCGGATCGAAGCGGCGCGCGACGCGATCGCCGCCGAAAAGGAAGCGCTGACGACCGCGCGGGTGGCGCTGCAGAGTCACCAGCAGCAGCTAGTCAACACCCGGGCCGAGCGCGAAGCGGCGCTGGAAAAGATCAGCGAACACGAGGAAGAGCTGGACGGCTCGGTCGCCGCGATCCAGGGGAAGATCGCCGCTGAGCTGGCCGCGACCGGCTCGACGCCGCTGCCGGTGGGGCCGATCAAAGGCGGCAGCGGCAGCATGATCTGGCCGGTCGACGGGCCGGTCGTCTCCGGCTTCGGTCCGCGGACGATCAACGGCAGCTACGAGTACCACCCGGGGATCGACATCGCGGTGCCGGAAGGCACGCCGATCCGCGCCGCCCTCGGCGGCACCGTCAGCCTGCAGCAGTCGGAGGCCGAAAGCGGCGGCTATGGCAACTACACCTGCCTCGACCACGGCGGCGGGCTCTCCACCTGCTACGCCCACCAAAGCTCTTTCGCTGTGTCCCTTGGCCAGTCGGTTAGCCAAGGGGAGGTAATCGGGTACACGGGCTGCACCGGATACTGCTTCGGTCCGCACCTCCACTTCGAGGTTCGTATAAACGGCTCCGTGACCGACCCGATGGGCTACTTGTAGGCACAATCAGATCTGATGATTCGCCAGGCGCGCCAATACTTGGTGGGCGCCATGTCAGGCGCCACCTTGATCGCGATCGCGATCGCGGCCTTCGTTGTGCTGGTTTCGACTCAGGTCTTCGGCGATTGGCCGATCGGCGGCCTCATCGGAGGCGGCGAGCGACCAGCGGTCTCAAACGCCAGGGAGGTAGCGGCACCGACGAGCGGCGGGGCGGCCGCGCCGGGCGCGGCAGCCGGTGAAGGCGGGGCGAAAGCCGCCGCGGCCGGCGGCAAAGCCGGCGGGGCAGGGCGCGGCGGCGGCGCTGGCGGCGGCACGACGGGGCTCGCAGGCGGGGAAGGCGGTGGCAATGCCGGCGGCGAAGGCGGAGGCACTCCAGGTGGCGGCGGCGAAGGCGGTGGCGGAACCACGCCGGCTGGGGCGCCGAGCGGCTCCGGCGGATCGAGTGGCGGCGGCAGCGGCACGACCTCCGGCAGCGGTGGCGGTGGCGGAGCGGGCGGCGGTGGAACGACCACGACCTCTTCGCCCTCCGAAACGGTGACGAGCACCGTCAACGAAACCGTCCACACGGTTGACGAAACGGTCACCGGCGGCACCCTCAAAGAAACCGGCGTCACCGGTGCCACCGAAGAAGTCGTCGAAAGCGTCGCCGGTCCCGAATCGGTCGTGGGCAATACGGTCGACGAAGCCGGCAAGACCGTCGAAGGCGTCCTCGGAAAATAGCCGGATAGACGCGGGGAGCGGGGCTTTCCGCGAGCCCGGGCGCTGATCGGCCACAATGCCCGTCCTATGGCGGAGCACGGACAGGCGGGGTCGGTGGCGAGCGATCCGATCGCGGGCTCGGCGGTCTTCCCGCGCGGGAGCCGGGTGAACGATGAAGGGCACCTGGAGGTCGCTGGCTGCGACGTCGTCGCGCTCGCCGAAGCGCACGGCACCCCGGCCTACGTCTACGCCGAGGACGACATCCGCTCCCGCGCCCGCGAATACCGCGAGGCGTTCGAGAGTCGCGGCGCCGACTACGAGGTTCTTTTCGCCAGCAAGTCCCTGCCTTGCACCGCCGCCTACCGGCTCCTCAGCGAGGAGGGGCTGTCGGTCGACGTCGCCTCCGGCGGCGAGCTGCACATGGCGCTGAAGGCCGGCTTCGACCCCGACCGCATCCACATGCACGGCAACAACAAGTCCGACGAGGAGATCCTCTTTGCCGCCCGCGCCGGGATCCGCCACCTGATCCTCGACTCCTTCGACGAGATCGAGCGTTGCGAGCGGCTGCTCGACGAACCGCAGCGGGTGCTGATCCGGGTCACGCCCGGGATCAAGCCCTCGACCCACGACTACATCACCACCGGACAGCTCGACTCGAAGTTCGGCTTCGGCCTCGAGGACGGGCTGGCGGCGCGGGCGGTCGAGCGCGTGCTCGCCTCCGACAAGCTGGAGCTGGTCGGGCTGCACGCCCACATCGGCTCGCAAATCTTCGAGCTCGAGCCCTACACGTTGGCGATCAGGGCGCTCGGCGAGCTGGCCGGCGACTGGTGCCGGGTCGTCAACGTCGGCGGCGGCCTCGGCGTTGCCTACACCACCGAGGACGAGCCACCCTCGATCGAGGCCTACGTTGACGTCAAGGTGCGTGGCGTCGCCGAGGTCTTCGGCGAGGGGGTGCGGATCCTGGTCGAGCCGGGACGCTCGCTGGTCGCCAACGCGGGCGTCACCGCCTACCGTGTCGGTACGGTGAAGGAGATCCCCGGCGTGCGGACCTACGCCGCCGTCGACGGCGGCATGTCGGACAACTTGCGGCCGATGCTCTACGGCTCCCGCTACGAAGCGCTCGTCGCCGACCGCGCCGCGGCGCCGGCGGAGACGCTGGTGACGATCGCCGGCATGCACTGCGAGTCCGGCGACGTGATCGTCCGCGACACGAGGCTGAACGAGCCGGCCGTGGGGGACGTGCTGGTCACTCCCGCCACCGGCGCCTACGGCTACGCGATGGCGAACAACTACAACGGCGTGCCCCGTCCCCCGGTCGTCTTCTGCCGCGACGGCGAGGCTCGCGTGGTCGTCCGTCGCGAGACCAACGAGGACCTGACCGCGAGGGACGTCTAGGCGCGGATGGCCTCCGAAGGCTCCAAACCGGTTCGCATCGGGCTGCTCGGGCGCGGCACCGTCGGTACTGCGTTCGCCGACCTGCTGGCGGAGCGGGCGGAGGCCGTCGAGGCGGCGACCGGGCGGCGGCCGGAGGTCTGCGGGGTCCTGACCCGGAACGGGGGGAGCTTCGAGGAGATCCTCGCGGGGTCGGACCTGGTCGTCGAGCTGATGGGGGGAACCGAGCCGGCGCGCGAGTACGTACTGGCGGCGCTGCGCGCGGGCAAGCCCGTCGTTACTGCCAACAAGCAGCTGCTCGCCCAGCACGGTGACGAGCTCTTCGCGGTCGCCCGCGAGGCGGGGGTGCAGCTTCGCTTCGAGGCGGCGGTCGCGGCGGTGATCCCGATCGTCCGCACGATCCAGGAGAGCTTCGGCGTCACCGAGATCTCCAAGGTCTTCGGGATCGTCAACGGCACCACCAACTTCATCCTCACCGAGATGGCGGCGAGCGGCGCCGGCTACGACGACGTGCTGGCGCGCGCGCAGGAGCTCGGCTACGCCGAGGCCGACCCGACCGACGACGTCAGCGGCGCCGACGCGGCGGCGAAGATGGCGATCCTCGCCCGGCTCGCCTTCCACACGCCGGTGACGCTGTCGGAGGTCACCTACGAGGGGATCGAGGGGATCCTCCCCGACGACCTCGCCTACGCGAAGGAGCTGGGCCTCTCGCTGAAGCTGCTCGGCGTCGCCGAACGGCGCGACGGCGGCATCAGCGTCCGCGTGTTCCCCTGCTTCCTCTACCGCGGCCACCCGCTGGCGCCGATCGAGGGCCCGTTCAACGCCGTGATGGTCGAGGCGCCGGCGATCACCGAGGTAACGATGTCGGGGCCGGGGGCGGGTGGCCTGCAGACCGCCTCGGCGGTGCTCGGCGACGTCGTCTCGATCCTCGCCGGCGACGCGCCGGTGCATGAGACGCGGGTCGAGCTGCCGATCGTCGAGGACGTCAGCTCCTCCTTTTACCTCTACTTGGAGGTGGCCGACCAGCCCGGCGTGCTGGCCCGGGTGGCGACCGTGCTCGGCGACCACGACGTCTCGGTCAAGAGCGTCGTCCAGCGCGGGGCCGGCGAAGAGGCGCGGCTGGTGATGGTGATCCACGAGTGCCTGGAGTCGAGGTTCGCCGAGGCGCTGGAAGCACTCGGAGAGCTCGACGAGCTGCGCGGCCCGCCGCGCTCGATCCACGTCATCGAGGAGGAGTACTGATGGCGGCGGGACTGATCGACCGCTACCGCGACCGGCTTTCGCTGGAGCCGGGGGACCCGGTGGTGACGCTGAACGAGGGCTCGACGCCGCTGATCGAAGCCCCGCGGCTCTCGGAGCGCATCGGAGCGCGTGCTTTCTTCAAATTCGAGGGGCTGAATCCGACCGGCTCCTTCAAGGACCGGGGAATGACGGTGGCGGTCTCGCGCGCGAAGGGGCGCGGGGCGGAGGCGATCATCTGCGCCTCGACCGGCAACACCGCCGCTAGCTGTGCCGCCTACGCGGCCCGCGCCGGGCTGCGCGGGGCGGTGATCGTTCCCGAGGGGAAGATCGCGATCGGCAAGCTCGCGCAGGCGCTGATGCACGGCGCCCGGGTGGTCGCGCTGCAGGGGAACTTCGACGACGCCCTGCGAATCGTCCGCGAGCTCTCCCAGAAGCACCCGATCGAGCTCGTGAACAGCGTCAACCCGCACCGGATCGAAGGCCAGAAGACGGCCGCCTTCGAGGTGGTCGAGGACCTGGGGGAGATGCCTGGCGCGCTGGCGATCCCGGTCGGGAATGCGGGCAACGTGACGGCCTACTGGCGGGGCTTTCAAGAGGTCATCGAGTCTCCCTTGGAGCGCATCCCTGATAAAGACGCGCTCCAAGCGCCGATCCTCTACGGCTTCCAGGCCGAGGGCGCGGCGCCGCTGGTCCGCGGCGAGCCGGTCGCGCACCCCGAGACCGTCGCCTCGGCGATCCGGATCGGCAACCCGGCGCGCTGGGAGGAGGCGATGGCCGCCTTCACCGCCTCCCGCGGCCGCGTCGCCGCCGTCTCCGACGAGCAGATCTTGAACGCCTATCGCTGGCTCGCCGACAACGAAGGCGTCTTCTGCGAGCCCGCCTCAGCCGCCTCCGTCGCCGGCCTCCTCGCCCACGGCCTGCCGACCGTCGAAGACACGCCTCCGCCCGAGACCGTCGTCTGCGTCCTCACCGGCCACGGCCTCAAGGACCCCGACACCGCCCTCTCCAAAGCCCCCTCGGTGATCAACTGCGAGAACGACCTCAGCGCGGTCGAGCGAGCTGTGTTCGACTAGCGTCAGCTGCGATGACCGTGCGCCACCGGCTCGTTCGCGTTCCCGCTTCCTCGGCCAACCTCGGTCCCGGGTACGACGCGATGGCGGCGGCGATGGCTCTGTTCTTGGAGCTGGAGGTGGAGGAGGCGGGGGAGTTCTCCTTTGACGACGGCGGGCTGGGGGTCTCGACCGGGCGCGACAACCTGATCGTGCAGGCGTTCGAGAGCCTGCGGCCGGCGGACGGGATCGCCTTCCGGCTGCGCAGCGAGATCCCGCTGACGCGGGGACTGGGGTCGAGCTCGGCAGCGATCGTGGCCGGGCTCTACGCCGCCGACCATCTGTATGAGCTGGCGCTCTCGAAGGAGGAGATGCTGGCGCGGGCGACCGCGATCGAGGGGCATCCCGACAACGTCGCCGCGGCGATCTACGGCGGCTTCGTGGTGTGCGGGGTGGGGGAGAGCGGGCCGACCGCCGCTCGCTTCGACCCGCCCGAGGGGCTGGAGGGGATCGTCGTGATCCCGCCCGAGGAGGTCTCAACCGAGCTGGCGCGGGAGGCGATCCCGGCCGAGGTGCCGCTGGCCGATGCCGTCGCCAACGTCTCCGCCGCGGCGATGCTGGTGCTGGGTTTGCGCAGCGCCGACCTCGACCTGCTCGCGCGCGGCCTCCGCGACCGCCTCCACCAGGACCGCCGCCGCGATCTCTTCCCGCGCTCGATGGAGATCGTCGACTCGGCGCGGGAGTTGGGAGCACTTGGGGCGACGATCTCCGGCGCTGGCCCGACCGTCCTCGTCTGGACCACCTGGCAGGACGCCGGCAACGTCGCCGCGGCGCTGGAGGAGCGCTGCAAGGGGTGGGCAGAGGTCAAACGTCTGCCCTTCAGCCCACTCGGCGCCGACGTCCCCGAGCTCTGATGCGCTGATGGACTGGGTGGTGCGGATCGGGCTGGTCGAGCTGGCGCTCGGGGGCCTGCTGGGGTGGGCGATGGTGGTGCGCCAGGAGCGGCCGGATTGGCTGCGGCGGATCGGCGTCGTCGCTCCGCAAAGGGTCCGCCAGGTCCACCTCGACTACGTGATGATGGGCCTGATCCTGATCGGGGTCGGTCTCGCCGTGCCGGACCTGCCGACCGCGGTCGCGATCGCGCTTGTCTTCGGCACCCTCGTAAACCCCTTCCTCTTCGTCCCGCTTGCCTTCGATCCGGACGTCGAGAAGCGCTTCTGGTACCGCGCGCTTGCGGTCGTTTCGTTCATCGGCGTCAGCGGCGGCTTGGTCGTCGCCGCCGTCGTCGGCCCGGGATAGAGTCGCCGCATGCCGACCCAGAAGAAGCTTCCGCTGCTCCTGTCCGCCCTCGTCCTAGCCACGCTGTTAGTCGTTCCGACGGCGGCGAACGCGACGCTTGCCTACGTCCGCAATCCCCTGCATCCCGCGGTCTTCGTCGCGAACGACGACGGCTCGGGCGCGAGGAAGCTCGATACCGGCGAAACGCCGCACGTTTCGCCGGACGGCAACTCGGTCGCTTACCTGCACATGGGCGCGAAGAATGCGCAGGAATTGAAGGTGGCCCCCGCCGCCGGCGGCCCTTCGCGGACGCTGATGGTCGGCTGGCGCGAACCCTTCTACCTTGAGTGGTCGCCGGACTCGACGCTGATCGCAGCGCTGCGCGGGCCTGAACTGGGCAAGCGCAAGCTCGTCCTGATCGACGTCGCGACCGGAGTGCAGCGGGTCATCGCCCAGGGCTTCTTCAGTGGCTTCAGCTTCTCCCCTGACGGCAGCGAACTCGCCTACGCGAAAGCGGGCAGCGAAAAGTTCCCGCCGCGCAGCGACGTCTTCAAGGTCCAGTTTCTTCCTCCGGGCGCCGTCAGCATCGCCGCTGAAAAGACGGTCCGCCTGACCAAAGACCACAACTCCTCGTATCCACTCTGGGGCCCGACCGGCCAGATCGTCTTCGTCAAGGCCCTCGAAGCGAAGAAGCGCAAATACGGGCCGAAGAACGAGCTCTACCTGATGAGCTCGCAGGGCAAGGGCGTCAAGCGCCTCACCCACACCAAGGTGCCGCCGCTCCTGCAGGGCCTCTTCCCGACCGACTGGTCGGCCAGCGGCAACCGGCTCCTCGCCGAGTTCGAGGGCCAGGACACCACCTACGCGGTCAAGGTCAACCCGAAGACCGGCACCCAGAAGCCGGTTGCACAGGCGGGCGAGCAGGGCTTCGTCGGCACCGCCCTCTCCAGCGACGGCAAATCCGTCCTCGGCTACACCGGCGGCTTCGACCCGGGCCTCAAGCACGACGTTCTCAGCGTCCCGTACTCGGGCGGCAAAGGGAGCGTTCTGGCCAAGAACGCCTTCGAGCCCGCCTGGAGCTTGTAGTTAGAGCCCTGACACTGCTCGCGACTGTCACCCGCGGTTTTGGGGTCAAGTAGACGAATATTCGAGAATTCCCTATAGGGTCATCCGATGTTTACCAATCGGAAGCTGAAGCTGACCCTGTTCCTGCTGACTCTCGCCGTGCTCGCAGTCCCCACTGCAGCCCAGGCGATGATCGCCTTCGTCAAGTACGAACGCTACCCCCTCGCGCCGAGGGTCTTTGTCGGGGAGAACAGCGGGTTCGACGCTCATCCGGTTGGTCGGGGAACCGACCCGCGGGTCTCCCCAGACGGTCGCTGGGTCGCCTACGTCAGCGAAGCGAAGATCACCGGCCACAAGAGGTTGAAGGTCGTCCCGGCGAGCGGCGGCCGGTCGAACCTCCTCATCGACGCGGCTGAAATCTCTTCGGTCACCTGGTCGGGGAACTCCTCGCAGATCGCGGCTGTCCGCGGTTCTCGCCGTGGCAAGGACGAGCTCGTGCTGATCGACATCCCCAGCGGCGGCCAGAGGCGCGTCGCCCGGGGCTTCTTCAGCGGCGCCAGCTTCTCGCCCGACGGGGAAGAGCTCGTCTACTCCCGCGCCCGCAGCAAGCGGTCACGCTCTCACTCCGACATCTTCGCCGGCTCGACTTCGAGCGGTCGGCATGCCCGACTCACTTACGACGGCCGCTCGATTCGCCCGCTCTGGGGACCGGACGAAGAAATCGCCTTCGTGAAAGAGGAGCAGAGGCACAGCGGCGACATCTTCTTGATGAACCCGCAGGGGGGCGAAGTGGTGCGGGTGACGCGCCACCGATTTGGGCATCCGCGCCGCGAATACTTCCCTGTGGACTGGTCTGAAGACGGCAACCGCCTGCTCGTCAACTTCGAAGGGCACAACCGCTTCAGCTACGCGGAGCTCTTCGATCTCGAAATTGGCGCCAACTGGCCCCTCGAGAACCCGGCAAAGCAGTTCGTTGGCGCCGCCATCGCCGCCAACGGGGAAGAAGTTCTCGGCTCGAGCGGTGGGTTCCGCCCCCTCTCGAACCACTTGGTCGGCACCGTTCCCGCACGCGGCGGTCGCATGCACGTCATCGCGCAATTCGCCTACGAACCCGACTGGAGCAAGAAATAAGCGGGCGTGTCGCCTTTTGCGTCCGATC
>JBQCEW010000235.1:0-5358 GCA_051959815.1 Solirubrobacterales bacterium | reverse complement strand
CAGGAGATGGTCCCCCCTACCGTGCCACCCGCGCGAGGAGCGGTTAGAGGAGACGGCGGAGGTCGTCCGCGTCGGTGGTGGGGAGTTGGCAGGTGAAGTTTTGGCAGACGTAGGCAGCCGGGTTGCCATCGACGGTGGTGCGGCCGGCGAGAAGGGGTGGTTGCTCGCTGGCCTCGGGGCCGCCGGCTAGCACTAGGTGGGGGCGAGGGTTCTCGCGGACTACGGTGGCTAGGGCGGTGAGGTTGTCGCCGATGAGGGCTACCTCGTGGGTGGGGGAGAGGTGGAAGTCGAGGGCTCTTAGGAGGTGGGCGAAGGCGTCGGGGTGTTCGATTGCCGGCTTAGCGAAGAGGGCGAAGACGCCTTCGGCGGCCTCGGCGTAGTGGTGGTCGCCGGTTAGGGCGGCGAGGCGGAGCATGCCCAGGGCGGCGGAGCTGTTGCCGGAGGGGATCGGGTGGTCGCCCACCTCCTTGCGGCGGGCGATCAGCTTCTCGTGGTCGGCGGAGGTGGAGTAGAAGCCGCCGCGCTCGGGGTCGCCGAAGCGCTCGATCGTGACGTTGGCGAGGATCTGGGCCTCGGTGAACCAGTGGATCTCAAAGGTGGCTTCGTAGAGGGTCAGCAGCGCCTCGAGCAGGAAGGCGTGGTCCTCCAGGTAGGCGTTGAGGTGGGCGCGGCCGTCTTTGTAGGTTCGCAGGAGGTTGCCGGCCTCGTCGCGCATCTGCTCCAGCACGAAGGTGGCGCAGGCGCGGGCGGCGTCGAGGTAGTCCTCGCGGCCGAGCACGGCACCCGCGTCGGCCAGCGCCGCGATCGCCAGTGCGTTCCAGGAGGTGAGGCGCTTGTCGTCCAGTCCCGGCCAAACCCGCTGCGAACGCGCCTCAAAGAGCGCCCGCCGCGCCTCGACCAGACCCTCCGGCTCCTGCGCCTCGGCGCCACCCGCCAAGTGCAGCACGTTCGCCCCCTCTAAGTTCCCCTGATCCGTTACCCCCCATAACTGCATCAAATTCTCCACCTGCTGGGTGGAGAATTTGATGCAGTTCGGGTCGGTGGCGAGGGCCTTGCGGATCTGGGTGGGGGTCCAGACGTAGAACTTGCCCTCCTCGCCCTCGGAGTCGGCGTCCAGGGCGGAGTAGAAGGCGCCCTCGGGGCCGCGCATCTCGCGCAGCATCCAGTCGAGGGTCTCTTCGCAGACGCGGCGGTAGCGCTCGTGGCTTAGCCGCTGAGCGCCGTGCAGGTAGAGGCGGGCGAGCAGGGCGTTGTCGTAGAGCATCTTCTCGAAGTGGGGGACGAGCCAGATCGCGTCGACCGCGTAGCGGGCGAAGCCGCCGCCGAGCTGGTCGTAGATGCCGCCGGCCATCATCTTGTCCAGGGTCAGCTCGACGAGCTCGGTCTCGCCGCGGGCGAGCAGCAGCTCCAGCGCGGAGGCGGGCGGGAACTTGGGGGCGCCGCCGAAGCCGCCGTTGCGCCGGTCGGCCCGCGCCAGCAGCGTCTTCACCGCCTCCTCCAGGTCCTCCGTCCCCGGCAGGTCGCCGCGCGGCTCGACTTCGCCGATCGCTCCCAGGCGCGCCCGCGTCTCCGGCGCCCGTTCGCGGATCTCCTCACGCTGGGTCTCGAAGGCATGGACGACCGCTTCCATCACCATGCGGAAGCTCGGCATGCCGCGGTTGGTGTCCGGCGGGAAGTAGGTGCCGCCGTAGAAGGGGACGCCGTCGGGGTCGAGGAAGACCGTCATCGGCCAGCCGCCCTGGCCGCTGATCGCCTGCACCGCCTCCATGTAAATCGCGTCGACGTCGGGGCGCTCCTCGCGATCGACCTTGACGCAGACGAAGTGCTCGTTCATGTAAGCGGCCGTCTCCGGATCCTCGAAGGACTCGCGCTCCATTACGTGACACCAGTGGCAGGCCGAGTAGCCGACCGAGAGCAGGATCGGCCGGTCCTCCTCCCGCGCTCGCGCCAACGCCTCCGGCCCCCACGGGTACCAGTCGACCGGGTTGTCCTTGTGCTGGAGGAGGTAGGGGCTGGTCTCCTGCGCGAGGCGGTTTGGCATCGCTTTGAACCTACCCGGGAGTGGACAAGTAAAAGTATTGGCGCCGGCCACTCGCCGAAACTTGGGTCTACAAGTAGGTTCTTGTGCCGGGGAAGCCGTTCGGCCGGGTAAGGGAATACGGTCACCTTGATGAAAAGCGAACAAAGCGCAGGGAAAGACCCGGCCGTGGAGGAAGTGCTGGCGAAGCTGCCGCCCGAGGACAGGGCGGTGGTCCAGGGCGCCCTCGAGCGGGCGGAGAAAACGGAGTCCGAACTGCGCTTCCTCGCCGACCACGATTCGCTCACCGGCCTGCTCAACCGCCGCCGCTTCCGCGCCGAGCTCGATCAGTACGTCTCCTTCACCGATCGCTACGGCGGCCGCGGTGCGGTGATGGTGATCGACATCGACAGCCTCAAGGAGGTCAACGACCGACTCGGACACCAGGCCGGCGACCGCTTGATTCGCCGCGTCTCCGACGCGATGCGCGAACGGGTGCGCGCGACCGACATCGTCGCCCGCCTCTCCGGGGACGAGTTCGCGGTGCTGATGCCGCAGACCGACACCGCCGGGGCGCTGCAGCTCGGGGAGGACCTGCGGGCGCAGGTGGCGGAGGGGTTACCGCCCAGCGCCGAGATCGGGCCGGGGACGATCAGCGTCGGGATCGCGATGTTCGGCGGCGGCGCGGAGGCGAGCTCCGAAGCCGTCCTGCTTGCCGCCGACCAGGCGCTCTACCGGGCGAAGGAAGAGGGGCGCAACCGGATCATGCTCTTCCACGCCGGCGACGAGGGGGGAGGGCAGGTCCGCCGCGCGCCGACGACCAGTGCCAGGATCCGCGACGCCCTCACCCACGACCGACTGCGCCTCGCCACTCAGCCGATCCGCAGCCTCTCCTCCGGCGGCATCGAGCGCTACGAGCTGTTCCTGCGGATGACGGGGGATAACGGTGAGCTGCTGCCCGCCTCCTCGTTCATCGAGGTGGCGGAGCGCTCGGGGATGGTGCAGGAGCTCGATCGCTGGGTGGTGGCACGGGCGCTGGAGCTGATCGCCGAGCGAGAGCGGGCAGGCAACCCCGTCTCCCTGCACATGAACATCTCCGGCGCCTCGATGACCGACCTCTCGGTGCTCGAATTCATCGAACGGCGACTCGACGAAGGCGAGGCCGATCCCTCGCGCTGCACCTTCGAGGTCACGCAGACGGCGCGGGTCGACGACTACGAGACCGCCGGCGCCTTCGCCGACCGCCTGACGGAGTTCGGCTGCGAGGTGGCGATCGACGACTACGGCGCCGGCTTCGGGCCCTTCGCCTACCTGAAGAAATTGCCCTTCGACGTGATCAAGATCGACGGCACCTTCATCCGCGAAATGTCCCGCAACGACGCCGACCAGCTCGTCGTCCAGGCAATCGTCCAGATCGCCCGCGGGCTCGGGAAGCGTACGATTGCCGAGTTCGTCGAGGACGAGGGCACCGCCCGCATGCTGCGCGAGTACGGCGTCGACATGGCCCAGGGCTATCACCTGGGCAAACCGGTCGACGCCGACGAAGCTCTAGTCTCCTAGCCCTCGTACGAACGTCCAGCGAGGACGCTAGCGTCCTTCATTCGCTCTGGATGTCACTCGATAGCCACTTCATGCGCAAACCCCGCTCGTTTGCAGCCCTTTTCCTGATTCTGCTCGTCGCCTGCGGGGTCGGCGCCGGGCCCGCCGGGGCTGCGATCGGCGTTTCGCAGCACGTGGCCCTGACGACGGCCAAGAAGAACCGGCATGCGCGGGTCACGGCGAGGAAGGCCGTGGACACGAAGCCCTCCAAGGCCACCAACTCGGAACCGACGGCCGGGCCTGTGACCGGCCCCCCGGCGCCCCCGCACCTGGCGGGGGAACTCTTCCGCGACGAATTCAATTATCCGGACGGGCTGATCACCAACGAGTACGCGACCTGGAACCCTGACAGCAGCGGCGCCAAGCTCTCGCCGACCTGGGAAATGACCTCCGGCTCGCTCTTCGCCCAGGGCGGCACCGGTTGGACGGGGGCTCCGGACGGCTGCTCGACCTCGAGCCCGACCTCCTCGCCCTGCACGGCCTCGGACGTCTTCCGCCTCAACACCGTGCGCCACGACTTCGGCAACGTCACCGTCTCCCTCGACCTGCGCAGCAACTCCCTCACCTCCTCCTCGCGCACGCCGGCGGTGGACTGGGACGGCGTCCACGTCTGGCTCCACTACCAGACCGAGTACAGCCTCTATTACGCCTCCTTCGACCGCCGCGATGGGAGCGTCGTGATCAAGAAGAAGTGCCCGGGTGGCTCGGAAAACGACGGCACCTACTACGAGCTCGGCCCTGGCGAGGTCAGCGGCTACCCGATCCCGTTCGGGACCTGGCAGCACCTGGTCGCCTCGATCCAGGACAACGCCGACGGCTCGGTGACGATCACGATGTCGCGCAACGGGACGAAGCTGCTCTCCGCCACCGACACGGGGGTCGGCTGCGCGCCGATCACCGCGGGCGGCGCAGTTGGCGTCCGCGGCGACAACGACAACTTCAACATCGACAACTTCATCGTCACCGCTAACTGAGCCGCTCAGATCGCTTCGACGGTCATGTCCCGGATCGCGAAGCTGGTTTTGTCGGCGCGCAGCCCGATGTGGCCTTCGGTGAACGGGGGGGAGCCGGAGAGCGAGCGCTTGTCGGTGGCGGTGGTCAGCAGGATGCCGTTCTCATAGAGGTCGATGGTGATGGCGCTGGGACCGGCGCGGCGGATGTCCACCCGCACTTTGCTCCAGTGGCCGGGGGCGATGCGGCAGGGCACGTAGCGGGAGAGGGCGAAGTAGCTGCCCCCGGCGATTTCCCCTCCCGGCGTCTTCTTCTTGATCACCGACTGGCCGTTGCGGCGGTAGACGCTGACGTAGTAGGCGGCCTCGGGGCTGGCCGCGTCGACCATCAGGTGCAGGCCGTCCCAGGGCGCCGGTCGCAGGCCGGGGACGTCGCGCGGCGGCTCGACCCGAACTTCGAATTCAACTCGGAAGCTCGGTTCGAAGCGGCGCTTGGTGTAAGCGCGGAAGACCGCCGAGTTGGTCGCGTCGACCGAGTGCGGGTCGGCGGCGCGGTCGTCGAGGGGACCGTTCGTGCCGGCGTCGTCGCGGACGAACAGCGAGCCGGAGGTGACGAACCACTGCGAGGAGTGCACCGCTTCGGGCGAGTCCGGATGGCGCAGGGCGTATTCGTTGCTCATCTGGCGGTTCGGGCCGCCTAAGTCCGGTTCTACGACCACGTCGGAGGGTCCCCCGACACCGCTGAGGGCGAAAACCGCGGCCGCCGCCGCGGCGACCAGCACCGCGGCTGCC
>JBQCEW010000234.1:0-3306 GCA_051959815.1 Solirubrobacterales bacterium | reverse complement strand
GGAGGCGGCCTCCGCGGGCGAACGGGACATGGGGGAAGCCGAAGGCGAGCAGGCCCATGGCGCTCACGGCGGCGAACTCGAACACGGGGAGCCGCCGCACGAGGACGAGACGCTGCAGGATCCGCGCTGCGTCTTCCAGCTGCTGAAGCGGCACTACAGCCGCTACACGCCGGAGATGGTCGAACGGATCTGCGGCGTGCCGAAGGAGACCTTCCTCGAGGTCGCCGAGGCGCTCTGCGAGAACTCCGGCCGCGAGCGGACCAGCGCCTTCTGTTACGCGGTCGGCTGGACCCAGTACACGGTCGGCGTCCAGTACATCCGCACCGCCGCGATCGTCCAGCTCCTGCTCGGCAACATCGGCCGCCCCGGCGGTGGCATCATGGCCCTACGCGGCCACGCCTCGATCCAGGGCTCGACCGACATCCCGACCCTCTTCAACATCCTCCCCGGCTACCTGCCGATGCCCCACGCGCACGAAGAGACCGGTCTCGACCTCTACGTCGACCGCAACGCGCCGCCGACCGGCTTCTGGGGCAACACCAAGGCCTACATGGTCAGCCTGCTGAAGGCCTGGTGGGGGGAGGCGGCGCAGTTCGAGAACGACTTCTGCTTCGACTACCTGCCGCGGATCGACAAGGACCACTCGCACTACCGGACCGTCGCCGACATGCAGGACAACAAGCTCGAGGGCTACTTCGTGATGGGCGAGAACCCGGCGGTCGGCTCGTCGAACTCGAAGCTGCAGCGGCTGGCGCTGGCGAAGCTGAAATGGCTCGTCGTCCGCGACTTCTCGGAAATCGAGACCGCGAGCTTCTGGAAGGACGGGCCGGAGATCGAGACCGGCGAGCTGAAGACGGAGGAGATCGGGACCGAGGTCTTCCTGATGCCGGCCGCCGCCCACACCGAGAAGGACGGCAGCTTCACCAACACCCAGCGGCTGCTGCAGTGGCACCACAAAGCGGTCGAGCCCGAGGGCGACTGCCGCTCGGAGCTGTGGTTCATGTACCACCTCGGGCGCCTGGTGCGGCAGAAGCTCGCCGGCTCGGACCGCGAGCGCGATCGCCCTGTCCTCGACCTCACCTGGGACTACCCGACGATCGGCCCGACTGAGGAGCCCGACGCCGAAGCGGTGCTGGCCGAGATCGGCGGCTTCGACCAGGAGAAAGCGCCGCTCTCCGACTACCTGCCGCTGAAAGACGACGGCTCGACCACCTGCGGCTGCTGGATCTACGCCGGCTGTTACAAGGAAGGCACGAACCAGCCGGCCAAACGCAAACCCGCCGGCGAACAGAACTGGGTTGCGCCGGAGTGGGCCTGGGCCTGGCCGATGAACCGGCGCATCCTCTACAACCGCGCCTCCGCCGACCCGGAAGGCAAGCCCTGGTCGGAGCGCAAGAAATACATCTGGTGGGATGAGTCCAAAGAAGAATGGGTCGGCGACGACGTCCCCGACTTCACCCCGGACAAGCGGCCCGACTACGTCCCGGACGAAGACGCGACCGCCCAGAAAGCGCTGCGCGGGGACGAGCCGTTCATCATGCAGGGCGACGGGCGGGCCTGGCTCTACGCGCCGAACGGGATCGTCGACGGGCCCTTCCCGACCCACTACGAGCCGCGCGAGTCGCCCTTCCCGAACCCGCTCTACGGGCAGCGCTCCAACCCGGTGCGCGATGAGTACAACCGCCCGGAGAACCCGATCAACCCCAGCGACGACGAAGTTGGGGCCGACGCGTATCCGTTCGTGGTGACGAGCTACCGCCTGACGGAGCACCACACGGCCGGCGGGATGAGTCGCACCGTCCCGTATCTCGCCGAGCTGCAGCCGGAGTTCTTCTGCGAGGTGAGCCCGGAGCTGGCGCGCGAGCGCGGGCTCGAGCATGGCGACTGGGCGACGATCGTCACCGCCCGCACCGCGATCGAGGCGCGGGTACTGGTGACCGAGCGGATCAAACCGCTGCAGGTCGACGGGCGGACCATGCACCAGGTCGGGCTGCCGTACCACTGGGGCAACAAAGGAATCAGCACTGGCGACTCGGCCAACGACCTCTTCGCCTTCGTCCTTGACCCGAACGTCCACATCCAGGAGGTCAAGGCGGCGAGCTGCGACATCCAGCCGGGGCGACGGCCGCGCGGGCCCGACCTGCCGAAGTTCGTCGCCGAGCACCTGCGGCGGGCCCGGGAGGGGGTCTGATGGCCGGCCACGTGGTGGACCTGGAGACCCCGGCCTGGCCCGACACCTACGGCGAGGAGGCCCGGCCGCGGGTCGGCTTCTTCACCGACACCTCGGTCTGCATCGGCTGCAAGGCCTGCGAGGTCGCCTGCAAGGAGTGGAACAAAGTCCCCTCCGACAACCAGGGCCTGCTCGGCAGCTCCTACGACAACAGCGGCGAACTCGGGGCCGATCGCTGGCGCCCCGTCGCCTTCATCGAGCAGAAGCTGCCAGTCGGGGTGGAGGACGGCGCGCCGGACGACCTCGTCGCCGAGGCGGCGCGGCAGAGCCTGGTCGAGCAGGGGCTCGATCCCCACAACGACGAGGACGGCTTCCGCTGGCTGATGAGCTCCGACGTTTGCAAGCACTGCACCGAGGCCGGCTGCCTCGACGCCTGCCCAACGGGGTCGATCTTCCGCACCGAGTTCGGGACCGTCGTCGTGCAGGAGGACATCTGCAACGGCTGCGGCTACTGCGTCGTCTCCTGCCCGTTCGGGGTGCTCGACCAGCGCGAAGGCGACGGGCGGGTCTGGAAGTGCACGCTCTGTTACGACCGCCTGCAGGGCGACATGGAACCGGCCTGCGCCCAGGCCTGCCCGACCGACTCGATCCAGTTCGGCGAGCTCGACGAGCTGCGCGAGCGGGCGGCGAAGCGGGTCGAGAAGCTGCACGACCGGGGGCGCAGCGAGGCGCGCCTCTACGGCGAGGACCCGGATGACGGCGTCGGCGGCTTCGGCGCCTTCTTCCTGCTGTTGGACGAGCCGGAGACCTACCGGCTGCCGCCCGACCCGGTAGTGCCGACCCGGCAAGCGGGCGCGGTCTGGAAGGCGGCGGGCGCGGCGGCGGTGACGATGGTGGCGGGAATCGCCGCCGGATTCCTCGGGAGGAAGGGATGAGCGGAGACGTCCACGACTCGGTCAGCGGCGACGGGACCTACGTCCACGGCGACAAGGGCCGGCCGCGGCCGCGCGAAGAGCGGATGGTCCCGAAGGAGAAGCCGACCAGCTACTACGGCCGGCCGATCGTCAAGCCGCCGGTCTGGAAGCCCGAGATCCCCTTCTACTTCTTCTTCGGCGGTCTGGCGGGGGCCTCGTCAG
>JBQCEW010000233.1:0-6896 GCA_051959815.1 Solirubrobacterales bacterium | reverse complement strand
GGCGGTGCTGGCAGCCCAACGCCAGCGCGACGCCCGCGATACCGAGCGCGAGCACGGGGCGCTGCGGGCTGCCGCTGACGCCGTCGAGCTCGACACGACCGGGTTCACCCTCGACGAAGTCGTCGCTCGCGTCGTCGCCCTCGCCCGCGAGAGAGGCCTCGCGTGAGCATCGCGACCGTCGCCGTCGTCGGCTTCCCCAACGTCGGCAAGAGCACCCTCGTCAACCGCCTGGTCGGCGGTAACGAGGCGGTCACCTCGCCCGAGCCGGGGGTGACCCGCGACCGCAAGCGGCTCGCCACCGAGTGGAACGGGATCGCCTTCGAGCTCGTCGACACCGGCGGCATCGACCTCGGCGACGAGGCCGAGCTGGCGCGCGACGTGCAGGCGCAGGCGCAGTTGGCGATCGCCGAAGCCGACGCGATCGTGATGGTCGTCGACGGCCGCGCCGGGCTGCGTGCCGGCGACGCCGAGCTGGCGAAGACGCTGCGCGGCTCCCAGGCGCCGGTGATTGTCGTCGTCAACAAGGCCGACCGTCCCGACGATTACGCGATCACCGCCGAGTTCCACGCACTCGGCCTCGGCGATCCGATCGCCGTCTCCGCCACCCACGGGCTCGGCACCGGCGACCTGCTCGACGCGATCGCCGCCGCGCTCGGCGACCGCGAGCCGCAGCCGGAGGAGGACGACGCGGTCCGCGTCGCGGTGATCGGCCGCCCCAACGTCGGCAAGTCCTCGCTCGTCAACGCCTTCCTCGGCGATGAGCGGGTGATCGTCTCCGACATCGCCGGGACCACCCGCGACGCGATCGACACCGAGCTCGAGGTCGACGGCCGCCGTACGATCCTCGTCGACACCGCCGGCCTGCGCCGCCGCTCCAAGGTCGCCGGGACCGTCGACTACTACGCCCAGCTCCGCTCCGAACGGGCGGTCGAGCGGGCCGACGTGGCGATCGTCGTCTGCGACGCCTCCGAGGGGGTGACGACCGAGGACCTGCGGGTGGTCGAAACGGCAATGAAGGCCGGCTGCGCCTGCCTGCTGGCAATGAACAAGTGGGACATCGGCGAGACCGACATCGACGACGCACGCGCCCGGATCGAGCGCAAATCCCGGCTTCGACCGTACATCGTCACCTGCTCGGCGAAGACGCGCCGCAACGTCTCGACGCTGCTGCCGCGGGCGCTGCGGCTCGCCGACAAGGCCGCGGAGCGGATCCCGACGCCGGAGTTGAATCGCTTCGTCAGCGACGTCGTGGCTCGCACGCCGCCGCCCTCCAAACGCGGCAAGCGCCTGCGCCTCTACTACGCGGCGCAGGTGGGGGAGAGCCCGCCGCGGGTCGCGATCCAGGTCAACGACCGCAAGCTGATCAGCCGCGACTGGGCCTACCACCTGGAGAACCGGATGCGGGAAACCTACGAGCTTGAAGGCGTGCCCTTGGTCATCGATTTCGTCCCCGCTTCAGGTCGCCGGCGCTACTCGGACTGACCCGTCGCCCCCACTCGACATTCCTTTACTCTTGCGCCATGCCTACTAAGCCTCTCGCCGAGGGCGAGCATCTCTTCACGTCGGAGTCAGTTACTGAGGGCCATCCGGACAAGGTCGCCGACGCGATCTCCGACGGCGTCCTCGACGCGGTCATGAGCGAGGATCCGGGCGGACGCGTCGCCTGCGAGACCCTCGTCAACACCGGCATGGCGGTCGTCTCGGGAGAGATCTCCACCGACGTCCACCTCAACGTCCCGGAAATCGTCCGCGAGACCGTGCGTGGGATCGGCTACGACCACGGCGACTACGGCTACCACTGCGACCACATCTCGGTCCTCACCTCGATCGACAAACAGTCGCCCGACATCGCCCAAGGCGTCGACCAGGCCTACGAGACGAAAGTCGACCCCTCTGACGACGATGAGCTCGACGTCGCCGGCGCGGGCGACCAGGGGATGATGTTCGGCTACGCCAGCGACGAGACCGAGGCGCTGATGCCGATGCCGATCCACCTTGCCCACCGCCTCGCCGAACAGCTCGCGGCGGTTCGCAAGGACGGCACGCTGGGGTACCTCGGTCCCGACGGCAAGACCCAGGTAACGGTCCGCTACGCGTACGGCCGCCCGGTCTCCGTCGAGAAGCTGCTGATCTCGACCCAGCACGACGAGGGGGTCGACTCGCAGACCCAGATCAAACCGGAGCTGTGGGAGAGCGTCGTCCTCCCGGTTCTGCAGGCGGAGGTGCCCGATCGCTTCGACGAGGGCGCGCTCCAGGGCGAGTTCCTCGTCAACCCGACCGGCAAGTTCGTGATCGGCGGCCCCGTCGGCGACGCTGGCCTCACCGGCCGCAAGATCATCGTCGACACCTACGGCGGCATGGCCCGCCACGGCGGCGGCGCCTTCTCCGGCAAGGACCCGTCCAAGGTGGACCGCTCGGCCGCCTATGCCGCCCGCCACGTCGCCAAGAACGTCGTCGCCGCCGGCCTGGCCCAGCGCTGCGAGGTCCAGGTCGCCTACGCGATCGGCGTCGCCCACCCGGTCAGCCTCATGGTCGAGACCTTCGGCACCGGCAAGCTCCCCGACGCTCAGATCTCCCAACTCGTCGAGGCCGAGTTCGACATGCGCCCCGGTGCCTTCCGCAAGTACCTCGACCTCCACCGCCCGATCTTCCAGAAGACCGCCGCCTACGGCCACTTCGGCCGCGAGGACGCCGACTTCACCTGGGAGCGCACCGACCGCGCCGACGCCCTCCGCAACGCCGCAGGCGCCGAGACCGCAGCCGCGTAACGTCGCAAACTCCGGCAAGCAACCCGGGCGGGTAGGGCGGATTGGGGGCGAGCTTGCATCGTTTCCAGCATTTGAGCCTCTATAGGGGCCACGATTCTGGAAACGAGGAGCGCGGCGGCGTGGGAACTTGCGCGGCGGCAGCACGGCGTGGTGACGCGCCAGCAGCTATTGGACCTGGGCTTTAGCGCCAAGGCAGTTCGGTGCCGTTTGGAGAACGGGCGCCTCCATGCGATTCGCCCTGGGGTGTACGCCGTGGGGCGACCTCAGCTCGGTCGAGAGGGGCGCTGGATGGCAGCGGTTCTTGCTTGTGGAGCAGATGCGATGCTCAGCCACCACAGTGCGGCGGCACTCTGGGGGTTCGGTAAGGAGAGAAGGGGAACGATCGACGTAAGCGTTCACCGCCACCGCTCACTACGCCGCCCTGGGATCCGTATTCACGATCGACCTGGAATCAGAAATCGCGACATCGGAAAGCGCCTCGGCATTCCCGTTACCCAGCCCGTGAAGACGCTCCTCGACATTGCTCTCGAGCTTCCCGAGAACCGGTTGGAGCGGGCGATCAACGATGCGGACAAGCGAGACGTGATCGATCCGGACGCGCTTCGCAAGGCGCTCGACGATCACTGCGGCGAGCCGGGCGTCCGTCCGCTTCGAGCCATCCTCGACAAGCACACGTTCCGGCTCTCCGACGACGAACTCGAACTCCTCTTCCGCCCGATCGCTGTGGCCGCCGGTCTCCCGACCCCGCTCACCAAACAGGTCGTCAACGAATTCGAGGTCGACTTCTTCTGGCCCGAGCTCGGCCTCGTCGTCGAGACCGACGGCTGGCGCTACCACCGCACGCCCGCCGCTCAGACCCGCGATGCGTTGCGCTTCCAGGCCCACACGGCGGCCGGACTAACCCCGCTCCGCTTCTCGCACTACCAAGTGAAGTACGAACCACGGCACGTCTTGAACGTCCTCAGAAGAACGGCAACGCACCTGCGCGGGCTCCCTGCACCCTCACTAAGCAGGTAAGGGTGCAGGGAGCCGCGCCCGAGCGGCCACGAAGTTAACCCGCCGGCGGTTGCGCCTCGCCGAGCCCGTGCGAGCCGGCTGCGGTTGCGCCCGTTGCTTGGTCTACCGCATGGACTACCTCGCCGGGATCGGCCACTCCGGCGAAGACGAAGTTGTAGTCGTCGCTGGCTGCGGTGTCGAAGTCGACGTCGCCGATCTGCATCAGGCGCTGGTAGACGCTCTGGCGATAGTTGACGTTCTGGACGCGCTCTAGGCGGGTCTCTTGGACCTCTTTGGAGAAGATCCCGCGCTTGATGTTGAGGCGGCGGTTGGTGATCGTGTAGGTGGTTGCGACTCGCTTAATGAAGCCGATCAGGAGCGTTAGGGCGAGGACGACGAGGATCACGAGGAACGCGGTGCCGTCGCCACTGGCGAGCTTGGCGATGACGCCGAGAATCACCGCGACCAAGACGCCTTTGAGGTAGAAGCCGAGGATCGCCCGCCAGGAGGGATGCCCTTCGAAGATCACTTGCTCGTCGGGGTGAAGGTTGAGGCTCATCGCGGCCAGCATATGACCTGATCTGGCGTCCGGGCACCGGATTGGCCGAAGAGCCTGTCTCAAGACCTGCGCGTGCGGCTGGCGAGTGCCGGACCGAGCGGGGGTAGGACGTAGGGAGGCCGAATAGCAGCGCTATTTGGCCGACTGAGGACGACGCCCCGCGAAGTATGTCCGGCGGCCGCCAGACGTGCGTGGAGGTCTTGAGACAGGCTCCAAAGTGCGGGAACTCGGGCGAGGGCATCTTCCGCCGCCCATAACCTCGCCGGGTGGCGATCCTTCGCGTCGAGCCGCTGACCACCGCCCGCGCCCTGCGCGGCCCCTTCGACTACCGCCGGCCGGAGGCGATGGCGGGCGTCGACGTCGGCAGCGTCGTCCGGGTCCCGTTCGGGCCGCGGCGCATCCTCGGCGTCGTCGTCGAGGTCGCCGATGCCTCCGAGCTGCCGCCGGAGCGTCTGTCCGAGCCGATCGAGGCGCTGGAGGCGGGGGCGACGCCGGAGCTGGTCCGGCTCGGCCTCTGGGTCTCCCGCGAGTACTGCTCGACGCCCTCACGCGGACTACAGCTTGTGCTGCCGCCGGGGACGGGGACCGGCAGCGGCGGGCGCACCGTGCGGGCGAAGACTGAGCTGCGGGCGGCGTTGCTACCGGCCGGCGAAGCCGCCCTGGAGGGCGGCGAACGTCTTGGTTCCAAGCAGCGGGCGGTGCTGGAGGCGTTGCGCTCGGGCGAGATGTCCTCGGGCGAGTTGGCGACGGCGATCGGCTCCGACCGCCAGACCCTACGGCGTCTCGAGGGGCGCGGCCTGATCTCGACCAGCACCTCGACCGTCCGCCGCATTCCTGGCGAGCCGGGACTCTCCGCCGGCGCCAAACGCCCCCAGCTCCTGCCCGAGCAGGAGGAGGCGGTCGCCGCGCTCGTCGCCGCCCTCGACGGCGAGGCCGGCGCGCCGCGCCGGCTGCTCCTCCACGGCGTCACCGGCTCGGGCAAGACCGAGGTCTACCTGGCCGCCGTCGAGGCGGCGCTGGAGCGGGGCAAGGGCGCGATCGTCCTCGTTCCCGAGATCGGCCTCGCCCCGCAGGCGGTCGCCCGCTTCCGCGCCCGCCTCGGCGACCGCTTCGCGGTCCTCCACTCGGCCCTCTCCGCGGGCGAGCGCTACGACGAGTGGCGCCGCCTGCGCAGCGGCGAGGCGAGCGTCTGCGTCGGCCCCCGCTCGGCCGTCTTCGCCCCCGTCCGCGACCTCGGCCTGATCGTCATCGACGAGGAGCACGAGCCCTCCTACAAGCAGGAGGGCGACCCCACCTACGACGCCCGCGCCGTCGCCCGCAAACGCGCCGCCGACAGCGGCGCCGTCCTTGTCGCCGGGACCGCGACGCCGCGGCCGGAGAGCTGGCTGGAGCTGCCGCGCCTGGAGCTGCCGCGCCGCGTCGACGGCCGCCGGATGCCGCCGGTCCACCTCGTCGACATGCGCGAGGCCGACCCGCGCTCCGGCCCGGTCCACGCCGAGACCTGGGAGGCGCTGGAGGGCGTCCGCGCCGCCGGCGCCAAGGCGATCGTGATGATCAACCGCCGCGGCTTCGCCCCCTGGCTCACCTGCCGCTCCTGCGGCCACCACTGGAGCTGTCCCAACTGCGACGTCTCCCTGATCGTCCACCGCCACAGCGGCCGCCTCGTCTGCCACCACTGTGCCCATGCCGAGCGCCAGCCGCGGGCCTGCCCGGAGTGCGGCTCGACGACGCTCTCCCGCGCCGGCGCCGGGACCGAGCGGATCGAGGCGCTGCTGGCCGAGCGCCTGGACCCGATGCCGGTCCTGCGCCTCGACTCCGACACCGCCGCCGAGCGCGGCGCCCACGCCCGCATCCTCGCCCGCTTCGACGAACTGCCGAGCGCTGTCCTCGTCGGCACCCAGATGGTCGCCAAGGGCCACGACTTTCCCGAGGTGACCCTGAGCGCGATCCTCGACGCCGACGCCACCCTGCGCTTCCCCGACTTCCGCGCCGAGGAGCGGACCTTCGCGATGGTCGCCCAGCTCGCCGGCCGCTCCGGGCGGGGCGAAGCCGGGGGGGAGGTGATCGTGCAGACGCTGGCGCCGAACGCCTCCAGCATCGAGCACGCGGCGCGGCACGACTCCGCTGGGTTCCTAGAGATGGAGCTGGAGCGGCGGAAGGTGCTCCACTATCCGCCCTACTCGCACCTGACGCGGATCAACTTCGCCTCCGAGCAGGGGTCGAAGCTGGACGAGGCGGCGACGGCTGTCGCCTCAGAGCTGCGGCGGTCGCTCCCGGACGGCTCGGAACTGCTCGGGCCGGCGCCGATGTTCCGGGTGCGGAACCGGCACCGGCGGCGGATCTTGATCAAGGCTGACGATCGGGAGGGGACTGTGGTGGCTGTGCGCGACGTGGTCGAGCGGAAGGCGGGGGATCGGTCGCTGAAGGACGTGGCAATTGGGGTTGATGTCGATCCGCAGTAGGGGGAGGGAGAGGGTTCCCCACAAACGAACAAAAAAATTGAATTTACGGAAAGGGGGAACCAAAACCACAAAAAAAAAAAGGATGGTTATCAATAGACAAGGTTTTTTCGT
>JBQCEW010000232.1:0-2608 GCA_051959815.1 Solirubrobacterales bacterium | reverse complement strand
GCTGGGTGTAGAAGTTGATGCAGTTCGGGGGAGAGGGCTAGTCGCCGGAGCCGTTGGGGGAGAGGCCGCCGGTGGTGGCCTGGGAGATGCCGCCGGGCGGGGCGGCGGGGCGTTTCGGGGTGGGCGCCGGGGGAGGCGTTTTCGTTCCGGGAGTGCTCGGCGTGAGGCCGGTGACGGGGAAGACTTCGACCCAGGAGGCGAGGGTGTATTCCGGCGCCGAGGCGTGGTTCCAGGAGAGGTGGAGGTGGTTGCCGCAGCCGTGGCCTTCGTCGCCGTTGTAGCCGACCCAGCGGAAGGGCGGGCGCGGTTTGTTCTGTTCGGGCTCGGCCCAGAGGGCGAGGCGGGTGATCGGTGCCCAGGTCGCGTCGCATTTGGGGTCGCCGTTCAGCGGCACGATGTCGACGGCGAGGCCGTTGTAGTGGTCGGAGCCGCGGACGTGGCAGCGGTTGCAGCCGACGTGTTCGCCGTCGGGCAGCGGGCCGGAGTAGCCGTCGGTGATGAAGATCGGGTAGCGCTTGGCGATCCAGCGCAGGTCCGGCACGATCCGCCGGTCGACCATGTCGCCTTCTTCGTGCGGGATCGAGGCTGGGATCGGGACGATCTTCCCCGGCCCGTAGAGCAGCTTCGTCGCCCCCGGCAGCGGTGCCGCCTTCGAGTAAGCGCAGACCGCGAGCAGCGGCGCCAGGGAGAGGGCGAAAACCGCGAGAAAGCGCGCCCAATTGCTGGCGAGGAGACGGTGGCTCACTCCCGCCTTATCGACCGTACGACACTGGACTCTTAAATCCTGCTGGATAGGGTTCGCCCGTGCCTACCGTTCGCGAAGCTACGTTCGACCTCTTCCGTGAGCACGGGATGACGACGATGTTCGGCAACCCGGGCTCGACCGAGTTGCCGATGCTCGCCGACTTCCCGGGCGACTTTCGCTACGTCCTCGGCCTGCAGGAGGCGGTCGTGGTCGGGATGGCCGACGGCTTCGCCCAGGCCTCGGGAAAGACCACGGTCGTCAACCTCCACACCGCGCCAGGGGTCGGCAACGCGATGGGGGCGATCTTCAACGCCCAGGCCAACCACTCGCCGCTGCTGATCACCGCCGGCCAGCAGGCGCGCGCCCAGATCACCTTGCAGGCGAACCTGACCAACCGCGACGCGACCCGGATGCCGCACCCGCTGGTCAAGTGGTCCTACGAGCCGCCGCGGGCCGAGGACGTGCCGCTGGCGCTGGCGCACGGGGCGCACCTGGCAGGCCTGGCGCCGCGCGGGCCGGTCTTCGTCTCCCTGCCGATGGACGACTGGTACGCCGAGGTCGACGACGCCGACGCGCGGGCGGCGATCGAGCGCAAGGTGACCGGGCGCGCCGTCGCCGACCCCGAGGCGGTGCGAGCGCTAGCCGAGCGCCTCGACGCCGCCCAGAACCCCGTCCTCGTCGCCGGCCCCGACGTCGACACCGTCGGCGCCTGGGACCTCGCCGTTGCCCTCGCCGAGCGCCAGCGCCTCCCGGTCTGGGCCTCACCCGCGACCGGCGGCGTCCGCCTCGGCTTCCCCGAGAACCACCCGAACTTCCGCGGCGTCCTGCCGCCGGCGATCGGCCCGGTCGGCCAGACGCTCGAGGGCCACGACCTGATCGTCGTCGTCGGCAGCTCGGTCTTCCCCTACTACCCGCACATCCCCGGGCCGCTGCTGCCCGAGGGGGCGCGCCTGGTCGCGATCACCAGCGACCCCGACGAGGCGGTGCGGGCGCCGATGGGCGACGCGATCGTCGCCGACGTTGGGCTGACTCTGGCGGCGCTGGTCGAGGAGGTGCCGGAGTCCTCGCGGCCGGCGCCGGAGCCGAACCCCGGCCCGCAGGAAATCCCCGCCGAGGACCCGCTCAACTCCTCGACCGTCCACAGCGCCCTCGCCGAGGCGATGCCCGAGGACGCGATCGTCGTCCTCGAGTCCCCCTCGAGCACGCTGGCGCTGCGCAACCAGCTCCGCATCTCCCGTCCCGGCAGCTACTACTTCAGCGCCGGCGGCGGTCTCGGCTTCGGCCTGCCGGCGGCGGTCGGGGTGCAGCTGGCCCAGCCGGACCGCCCCGTCGTCTGCGTGCTCGGCGAGGGTTCGGCCCAGTACGGGATTACCGCCTTCTGGAGCGCCGTCGCCTACAAGGCGCCGGTCACCTTCCTTGTCCTCCAGAACTCCGAGTACGCGATCCTCAAGTGGTTTGCCGAGGTCGAGCAGGTGAACGCGGCGCCCGGCCTCGACCTGCCGAAGCTCGACGTCGCCGCGGTCGCCGAGGGCTACGGCGTCAAGGCCCACCGCGCACGCGACCGCGACGAAGTCGCCGGGGCGCTGAGCGCGGCCCTCGCCTCCTCCCAGCCGGAGCTGGTCGAAGTGCCGGTCGCCCCCGGCATGTCCCTGTTCTAGGCGATGGCTGGTACCTCGAACAGGTGGGCGAGGGCCGGGGGATGCCCGCCGGACAACAGCGGGGAGGGTCCGTCGGGCATCCCCCGGCCCTCGTGACGTTGGCGATGCTTCTCCGCCCGAGAACTCGTCCTGTTCCGCCGCCGCCTAGTGGGCCGGTTGATGATCGCGCCCCCGATTCCCTGGCCGCCGGGGTCGCCCAGCCGTT
>JBQCEW010000231.1:0-6948 GCA_051959815.1 Solirubrobacterales bacterium | reverse complement strand
GAGGGCCTCGATTGCGCGCTCGATCAGTTCTTCGGCGAGCTTGTCCTCGTGGTCGAGGGCGCGCTCCCAGATGCCGCTGGTCAGTCGTGGTTTGCCGTGCTTCTCCATCAGCTTGAAGAGGTCGGTCTTCTCGCCGTCCTCGTGGCGGCGCCGCGCCTCGGCTTCCATCGCCGAGCGGCCGGCGTAGGCCTCGAGGCAGCCCTTGCGGCCACAGGGGCACTTGGCGCCGCCGCGCTTGACCACCATGTGGCCGATCTCGCCGGCGGCGCCACGGCCGAGCCAGGGCTTGCCGTCGAGGACGAGGCCGCCGCCGACGCCGGTTCCCCAGAAGACGCCGATCAGGCTCTGGAACTCCTGGCCGGCGCCGAGGTGGAACTCGGCTTCGGTCGCGACCTGGACGTCGTTGCCGACCTTGACCTTGGTGCCGAGTGCCTCGCTCAGGTTCTCTCCGAGGGGGAAGCTGCCTTCCCAGTCAGGCAGGTTCTTCGCCGAGGCGACGGTGCCGGTCTTCTCGTCGGCATCGCCAGGAGAGCCGACGCCGACGCCAACGAGCTCGTTCGTCTCAACATCGGCGCCTTTGGCCGCCTCGCGCAGAGCCGCCGCCATCGCCTCGGCAACGTCCTTGGGGCCACCTTCGGTCGGCGTCGGGTGCCGCGCTTCCCCGACAACCTTGCCGTCGGCGTCGATTACCGCCGTCTGGATCTTCGTCCCGCCGAGATCGATGCCGCCGCGCAGATCCGCCACGCCTGCGAGTCTAAGGCCGATGAGCGGCTGGAGGTTGTGGTGGGTGAAGCGGCGCTGGTATGAGCGGAATCGGCGGCTGTTGCGGCGGTGGCGGATCAACCGGCACGCGGCGCGCGGCGGATTTTTCATCCGCCATCCGGTCGAGGGGGAGGTGCTGGAGGCGCTCGACGAGGGACGGCTGAAGATCGGCGCCGGGACGCTGCTGGAGCCGGGGTGCTGGCTGACCCTGGCGCCGGGGGCGCGGATCGAGATCGGCGAGGGCTGCTTCCTCAACCGCAACGTGATGATCGCCGCCCAGGAGAGCGTCGTGATCGGCGACCACACGATGCTCGCCAACGGCTGCTTTGTCGGCGACGCCGAGCACCGTTACGACGACCCGGAGAAGCCGATCACCTGGCAGGGTTTCACGACGAAAGGCCCCGTGAGCATCGGCTCCAACTGCTGGTTCGGCATCAATTGCGCCGTCACCAGCGGTGTCAGCATCGGCGACCGCTGCGTGATCGGCGCCAACTCGGTCGTCAACCGCGACGTCGAGGACGGCACGATCGCCGCCGGCGTGCCCGCGAAGCCGATCCGCAAGATCGAGTTCGCCGTGTCTGGCGCGCCGTAGGCGCGCGTTTTCGAACTTTTCTGTTTCTTTTGTCACAGAACGGGCACAGCTCGTGCCTATAATTTTGCTTCGCATGGCCGTGACCCCCAGGGCATGGACCTATGAACTCCAATCTCCTCGTCGATAACTCTCGTCCCACCGTGGCCGTCCCCGCTCTGCGCACGAAGGCCGAGCTTCGCTCTGTCCTGAGCGACGCGCGCCGCGCCGGCCAGACGATCGGGCTGGTGCCGACGATGGGCTATCTGCACGAGGGACACCTCTCGCTGATTCGTGCCGCCCGCGCCGAGTGCGACCTGGTCGTGATGAGCCTCTTCGTCAACCCGACCCAGTTCGGCGCGGGGGAGGACCTCGATCGCTACCCACGCGACGAGGATCGCGACCTGCGGCTCGCCGGCGAGGCCGGCGCCGATCTCGTCTTCGTGCCGGCTGTCGAGGAGGTCTACCCGGACGGCTTCGCCACCCAGGTCGAGGTCGCCGGCTCGCTCACCGCCGTCCTCGACGGCGACCCGTCCAGCCGCGGACCCGAGCACTTCCGCGGCGTTACCACCGTCGTCGCCAAGCTCTTCAACATCGTCGGGCCCGACGTCGCCTACTTCGGCCAGAAGGACGCCCAGCAGGCGGTAGTGATCCGCCGCATGGCCCGCGACCTCGACTTCCCGGTGCGGATCGAGGTACTGCCGACCGTGCGCGAGGCCGACGGGCTGGCGATGAGCTCCCGCAACGCCTATCTCAGCCCCGAGGACCGCGAGCGCGCCGTTGCGCTCTCCCGCGCCCTCGGGGCCGCCGAGCGCGATGCCCGCACCGGCTCGCTGGCGACGGCTCTCGAAGCCGCCACTCGCGAGCTAGAGGCTGCCGGAATTGAGCCTGAGTACCTGGAAGCGCGCGATGCCGAGACCCTGGAGCCGGTTCATGCGCTCGCCGACCGGCCCGTCCTCGTCGCCGTCGCCGCCCGCGTCGGCGCGGCGCGCCTGATCGACAACGTCTTGATTCACCCATCTAATCCGAACATCACGCAGTCCCACACCTAGCCCGCGAAAGGGGAGACAGTGCAAAGACAGATGCTGAAGTCGAAGATCCACCGGGCGACGGTGACCGACTGCGACGTCGACTACATCGGCTCGATCACGATCGACACCGAGCTGATGGCCGGCGCCGACATGATCACCAACGAGCAGGTCCACGTCTGGGACGTCGACAACGGCTCCCGCTTCGTCACCTACGTGATCGACGGCGAGCCCGGCTCGGGGACGATGCAGGTCAACGGCGCCGCCGCGCACTTGGTCGAGCCCGGCCACAAGATCATCGTCGCCTCCTTTGGCGCCTACGACGAGAGCGACCTCGAGCGCTACGCGCCGGTCGTCGTCCACGTCGACGACGACAACAAGGCGATCGCCGTCGACAGTCACCCCGAGGTGCTGCTCAAATGAGCTCCGGCGCCCGCTCCCACACCGCCCCCGAGACTGCCGGCCAGGAGCAGCGCAGGCCGGCCAGCCTGCCGCGCCTGATGGAGATGAAGGCGAACGGCGAACCGATCGTGATGGTCACCGCCTACGACTACCCCTCGGCGACCGTGGCCGAGGCGGCCGGCGTCGACGTCGTCCTTGTCGGCGACTCCGCCGCCAACGTCGTCCTCGGCTACCCGGACACGAAGCTGGTCTCGATGGAGGAGATGCTGGTGCTCGGCAAGGCCGTGCGCCGCGGCCTGAAGACGCCGCTGATGGTCGGCGACATGCCGATGGGCAGCTACGAGGCGAGCAACGAGGAAGCGATCCGCAACGCCCAGCGCCTGGTCAAGGAGACCGGCTGCCAGGTGGTCAAGCTCGAGGCCGGCGGCGTCATCGTCGAGCGCGCCCGGGCGATCGTCCAGTCCGGCATCCCGGTGATGGGCCACGTCGGTCTCACCCCGCAGACCGCGACCGCCCTCGGCGGCTACAAAGCCCAGGGCAAGAGCGCGGCAAGCGCGATCAAACTGCTCGAGGACACGCTGGCGCTGCAGTCGGTCGGCTGCTTCGCGATCGTGATCGAGGCCGTCCCCTCGGCGATCACCGACGAAATCGTCAAACGCCTAGAGGTGCCGACGATCGGCATCGGCGCCGGCCCAGGAACCTCAGGCCAGGTCCTCGTCTTCCACGACCTGCTGGGGATCACCACCGGCCACATGGCGAAATTCGTCAAGCGCTACGCCGACATCCACGAGACCATGGTCGCGGCGGTTCGAAAGTACGGCAGCGAGGTCCGCACCCGGCACTTCCCCGAGCCCGACCACGTCTACAGCGTCGAGCCGGCTGAGCTCGACGAGTTCCGCCGCTACCTCAACGAAGAGAGTCTGGCTTCGGCCAAGGGATGGGAGTGGGAGCCGCTGCCCTGAGCGGTGGCGATGCTCGCTTCCGCTTGGCGGAAGCAGGGAGCGGTCGGGTTGAAGGCGCTGGCGCGGCAGAGGGTGGTGTGGAAGTGGGGACCGGTGAGGGGTAGCGCTCCGCTGCCGAGGAGGCGCACGCTGAGGGAGCCCGTCCAAGAGGCCGGTGAGCCTTTCTTCGCACCCACATAGTGGGCGCGGCCGCTGAACGGAGACCCAAGCTTCACCTGCGCCTTCGCTGGCTTGACGCCGTGGGGGCTGATCCTGATCGCTCCCGGCTTCGCCGTCTGCAGGGTCGAGCGCAGGACCTGGATTCGCCCGACCCGTTCCTGCAGCGAGGCGCTGACGAGGGAGAAGACATCGCTTCCCGAGACGCCCAGCGGCGCCTGCAGGGTGATCGCGCTGAACTGCGTCAGCGCGCCGCCGACGCGGGAGCGGGCGGTGAGGACCGTGATCGTGAAGCCGAGGGGGGTGGCGCTGGTGCTGCTGCTGATCGAGGCCCGGGCTCCCCGCTTATGAACGGTCCTACAGACCTGGCGGTAGGTGCGGCGCACTTCGCCGGGAGTTTTGCCGACCGCGAGGCGGGTGAAGCCACGCTGTCCCTCGAAGACGACGGCGCCGCGGAAGTGGCCGAGTTCGCGTTCGGGGCGGCGGCCGCCGCAACGGCGGTTCTGGGGCTGCGACTTGCGGCGGGGCGCCGGCGCCGGAAACGCGCGCGGCCTGCCGTGGAAGCGCAGCGAGACGCGCCCGAAGCGCCCGAAGTCGGCCTTGATGCGGTGGCGGTTGACCTTGCCGCGAACCTCGTAGGAGGCGAACTGACTTCCCTTGCTGACGTTGAGGATCACCCGGTGGTGGCCCGCCGTTTCGACGTTGACGAGGTAGCCCTTGGTCGCGATCGAGGCGAGGGTCAGGTGCAGGCTGCGAGGCCGGATCTGATCGCCGGGGCGGGCGGCAGCCGCGCTGGCGGGGAGGGTGAGCAGGAGGACGGCCCCCGCGATCGTGCAACCACCGGCGCGTCTGACGCGCCCCAGACGCCCCCGTGGTTTCATCACCGCACAGCATTCGACCCCACGGGGACGTTTCCTCTGCTGCGCGGTTTAGGACCGAGGGAGTGGGAGCCGCCGCCCAGGGCGGCTCCCGAACCCTCGGTTCAGAGCGAGTGGTTGCTCAGCACTGCCAGGGCGCTTGCCCGGTGACGACTATCCGGAAGGTGACCGGATCGAGGGCGACCCGCACCAGGCGGGTGCAGTGGTAGCGGCCCTGAGCTTCGGTGTCGCGTTCGTCGAAGATCCGGCAGAGGACGACGTGGAGGCTCTGCCGGTTGCAGTTGGTGACTCCGTAGCGGACGCAGTTCTTGTCGTGGGCGCAGGTGTGCTTGGCGAAGATGAACGCCTTGTCGGCGGCCGTCTTGACCGGAAGCTGCACTGCTGCGATGGCCGGGACTGCAAAGGCCCAGGTAAGTGCCAGCACTGCCAGAACCGTGCTGACGAGAGACTTGATCTTCAAGTGAACTCCCCTTTGGGTGGATTCGGACCGTTCAAAGGCTTTCATCGCGGCACGTGACATGTCAAGAATTTGAAAATAGATGTCATCGTGAAAAGTGAGGTGATTTTCCAGCTCGAACTACCATTCCCGGCGATGCCGATATTTGAGTTCAAGTGCGAGGAGTGCGGGACTCGGTTCGAGGAGCTCTTGGCAGCGGAAGCGTCGGTCCCCTGTCCGCAGTGCAGTAGCGAGCGAACCCGCCGGCTGTACTCGGAGGTTGCGCCGCCGGGACGTCAGCCGCGGGGCGCCAAGGTGCGGGGCGATGAATCGCGACGACGGGAGCGGGAGGCGGCGCGGCAGGACCGGATCTCCGAGTCGCGTAAGCGGCGGGCGCTGGGGGAGAAGCCGTGAGTGCCAGCGCCGCCGAGCGGCGGGAGAAGCTGGTCGAGCTCTACAAAGAAGTGCAGGGGTGCACGAAATGCCCCCTGTATGAGACTCGGACCAAGGCCGTCTTCGGCGCCGGCAACGCCGACGCCGACCTGATGTTCGTCGGCGAGGCGCCCGGGGCCGAAGAGGATCGGCAGGGGCTGCCCTTCGTCGGCCGCGCCGGGCAGTTGCTGAACCAGATGCTGGAGGAGATCGGCCTCGCCCGCGACGACGTCTTCATCGCCAACGTCCTCAAGTCCCGCCCGCCCGGCAACCGCGACCCGCAGCCGCTGGAGATCCAGGCCTGCGAGCCATACCTCTGGGAGCAGGTGCGGCTGATCGAGCCGCGCGTCGTCTGCACCCTCGGCAACTTCGCGACGAAGCTCCTGACCGGCAGCCCGACCGGGATCACCAAGGTGCGCGGCACCCCGCAGGTGCACGAGCTCGGCAGCCGCATGGTCTACCTGCTGCCGCTCTTCCATCCCGCCGCGGCGCTGCGGACGCCGGCGGTGAAGGAGACGCTGCGGGGCGACTTCGCGACGATTCCGGAGCTGCTGCAGCGGCCGCTGCCCGATCTCGCTCCCAGCGCTGAGGAACTTGCCGAGGCCGAGGAGGAAGGCGGTTCGACGCCCCCGCCACCCAGCGACCAGCTCGGTTTTTTCGGGTGATGATCGGATGACGACGACCGAGGTCCTGGAGACGGCGAGTGCCGCTGAGACCGAAGCGCTCGGGGTGCGGATCGCCGAGCGCCTGCAGCCAGGGGATGTCGTCCTCCTCTCGGGCGACCTCGGCGCCGGCAAGACGACCCTGATCCGCGGTGCCTGCCGCGCCCTCGGAGTCGAGGAGCCCGTCACCTCGCCGACCTTCACGATCGGCCAGCGCTACGAGGGCGGTCGCGTCCCCGTCTCCCACCTCGACCTCTACCGGCTGGGGAGCCTCGACGAGGAGGACCCGGCGCTGCTCGACGACTACGTCGGCCCCGACAGCGTCGCCTTCGTCGAGTGGCCGGGCGCCGGCGCTGGCTATCTGGGCCATCCCGCGCTGGAGGTGCGGCTGGCGCACGCGGGGGAGGAACGCCGCCGGATAGAAGTCGACTGGCAGGGGTAGGTCCAGAGAAAAGTGTGGCGAAAAGCGCACCGAACGAGGGCAGCCGGTGTTCCGAGAAGGGCGCGCCCAACTTGTAGCATCGGCGCTCGGAATTTTTCGATCCAGAAAGGCAAGAACGGATGAAGGGACTGAAGACGTTTGCGGCGCTCGTGCTGGCGAGCGGACTGCTGGCAACCGCGGTGCCCGCCACGGCCGGGGCGGCGGCCTACAAGCACTACGT
>JBQCEW010000230.1:0-7259 GCA_051959815.1 Solirubrobacterales bacterium | reverse complement strand
GACACGTCCTCCAGCTTCAGCAATCCGACGAACCTCACGACCTGGGCTAACAGCACGACCTACACGGATGCCGGCCTGCAACCGGGGACGACCTACTACTACCGGGTCAAGGCGCACAACGCGACCGACAGCTCCGAATGGTCGAACACGGCTAACGCCACCACGCAGACCACCCCCACCGGCTACCGCGCCGCCGTCCTTGCCGACAACCCCGTCAGCTACTGGCGCCTGGGCGAGACCAGCGGCACCGCCGCAGCCGACGAGCGCGGCGCCAACCCCGGCACCTACGGCGGCGGTCCCACTCTCGGGGCAGCCAGCCTGCTGGCAACCGACACCGCCAACAAGGCGGTCGCCTTCGACGGCGTCAACGACTACGTCAAAGTCGCCAACGCGGCCTCGCTGAGCTTCGCCGGCTCCTTCTCGTTGGAGGCCTGGATCAAGCCCGGCTCGATCCCCGCGAGCGGCAGCTTCGCCTCGATCCTGACCAAGCCCGAATCCTATTCGCTGCAGTTCAACGGGCCGCGGCTGGAGTTCACGATCATCCAGAACGGCGCCCGTAAGCGCCTGCAGGCTCCCTCGGGCGCGGTCGTGGCCGGCACCACCTACCACGTGGTTGCCACCTACGACGGCAGCATGCAGCGCCTTTACCTGAACGGCAAGGAAGTCGCTTCGACTCCGCTTGCCAGCGGTCCCACTGCGACCAGCAACCCGCTCTACCTGGGCTCCTGGAACGGCAACATCGAGTTCTTCGAAGGCACGATCGATGACGCCGCCGTTTACAACACTGTCCTCAGTCCGGCGCAGGTGAGCGCGCATTACGCGGCCGGCGGCGGTAGCGCGAGCGCTCCGGTCGCCGCCCCCAGCGCCCTTACCGCGACGGCGAAATCGGCCTCGCAGATCAACCTGCAGTGGACCGACAACTCCAACAACGAGACCGGGTTCGTGATCGAACGCTCGACCAGCAGCACCTTCTCCTCGCCGTTCACGGCAACCGTCGGTGCCAACGCCACCACCTACTCCGACACCGGCCTGGCCGAAAACACCAACTACTGGTACCGGGTGAAGGCCGTCAACGGAGCGGAATCGTCTGCCTATTCGAACACCGCCAGCGCGATGACGCAGACCGCTGGCACCACCGGCTACCGCGCCGCCGTCCTTGCCGACAACCCGGTCAGCTACTGGCGCCTGGGCGAGACCAGCGGCACCGCCGCAGCCGACGAGCGCGGCGCCAATCCCGGCACCTACGTCAATGGCCCCACCCTCGGAGCGGCCAGCCTGCTCACTACCGATACCGCCAACACGGCGGTCACCTTCGACGGCACCAACGACAACGTCAAAGTCGCCAACTCCGCTTCGCTGAACCTCACCAATTCCTTCTCCCTGGAGGCCTGGATCAAGCCCGGCTCGCTCCCGACTACCGGCAACTTCACCTCGATCCTGACCAAGGCCGAGAGCTACTCGCTGCAGTTCAACGGGCCACGTCTGGAGTTCACGATCATCCAGAACGGCACTCGCAAGCGTCTGCAGGCCCCCGCAGGGGCGGTCGTCGCCGGCACCACCTACCACGTGGTTGCCACCTACGACGGCACCACCCAACGGCTCTACCTGAACGGCAAAGAAGTCGCCAACGCGGCTCTAGCCGGCGGCGCCAGCTCGACCACGAACCCGCTCTACCTGGGCTCCTGGAACGGCAGCGCCGAATTCTTCAAAGGCACGATCGACGACGCCGCCGTTTACAACACCGTCCTCAGCCCGGCACAGGTGAGCGCGCATTACGCGGCCGGGACCTCGACTGGCGCCAGCGTCGTCAACGCTTCGACCCAGACCGTCACCAACCCCTTCCTGCTGGCTTCGTTCGGCAGCTCCGAATACTCGATCGCCAGCGAACCGACGACTTTCGACTACTGTCAGCTCGAAAAGCCGGCGATTCTGAAGGGGGCACAAAACACGTGGCGTCCACTGCAGAGCTGATCAAGACCGCTGTCGAGCGATTTCAGGCCGAAGTTCCCGCCCTGCAAAAACTGAAGCTGATCTTCGGCCTCGAGCTGAAAGCCAAACACGACATCCAGCTCTACCGGGTCGAGCTGCCCGGCCCGCAGATCAGCAAAGAACTTGCTCAGGATGAGCGGATCCTGGTCGAAATCGACCGCCCTCAGTTCAACGAGCTGGCCGAGAAAGGCACGCTGAAGAGCTACCGCCGCGCGGTCGAGACCGGCCACATCAAGGCGAGCGGCGACTCGAACGTGATCAAGCTGATCGCGCAGGTGGTCGAAAAGCAAGAGCAGCGGGAACGGCTGCGCAAGGTCCACTGATCCAGCTACGAGTAAGGAAGCTGGAGAGGACCTGCGACGCGGAGGCTGCCTTCGCCGCTCTCTACGGGAGCAGCGAGAACGCCTTCTGGCTCGACAGCAGCGCGCGGGTCGGGGGCGCGCGGTTCTCCTTTCTCGGCGACGACAGCGGCCCCCGCGGCGCCCTCTTCACCTACGAGGTCGGATCGGGCGAGGTCAGGGTCGAGCGTCACGAGGAGTCGCGGTTCCTGCCGGGCTCGATCTTCGACTGCTTGAGCCGCGAGCTCCGAGAGCTGGGGCTGGCGCCGAGCGGCCTTCCTTTCGATTTCCCCTGCGGCTTCGCCGGTTACCTCGGCTACGAGCTGAAGGCCGACTGCGAGCCGGTCGAGGGACCGGCAGCAGAGACTCCTGACGCGGCGCTGATTTTCGCCGACCGCCTGGTCGCGATCGACCACGAGGCCGACCGCACTTACCTGCTCGCCCTCGCCGACGAGGCCGGCGGGATTTCCGCCGAGAGATGGCTCGAGGGGACGAGTGAGGCGCTTGCGGCGCTGGAGCCGCTCGATGACCTCGACGAGGCGCCCGCAGAGCACCTCGATCTGGAGCTGGAGCGCCCGCGCGAGCGTTACCTGGAGGACATAGAAGCCTGCCGCCGCTACCTAGCCGCCGGCGAGACCTACGAGGTCTGCCTCACCAACCGCGCTGTGGGCGACCCGGTGTTGGACCCCTTCCTCCTCTACCGCCGCCTGCGCCGCCTCAACCCGGCGCCTTTCTCGGTCTACTTTCGCTTCGGCGACCTCGCGGTCCTCAGCTCCTCGCCGGAGCGCTTCCTCAAGGTTGAGGTAGACGGGAGGGTGGAGGCAAGGCCGATCAAGGGAACCCGGCGCCGCAGCGAGGATCCATCGGAGGACGTGCACCTGGCCGAGGGGCTACGCCAGGACGAGAAGTGCCGCGCTGAGAACGTCACCATCGTCGACCTCCTCCGCAACGACCTCGGCCGGGTCTGCCGCTTCGGCTCCGTCGAGGCCGCACCGCTGTTCGAGGTGGAGACCTACGAGACCGTCCACCAGCTCGTCTCGACGGTGCGCGGGCGGTTGCGCCCCGGCCTCGACGCCCTCGACTGCGTTAGGGCCTGCTTCCCCCCGGGCTCGATGACAGGGGCGCCGAAGCTGCGGACGATGGAGATCCTCGACGAGCTCGAGGGCACCCCGCGCGGCGTTTACTCCGGCGCGATCGGCTACTTCGGCCTCGGCGGTGCCGCCGACCTCAGCGTCGCTATTCGCACCATCGTCACCGACGCCGAGCGCACAACCATCGGCGCCGGCGGCGCAATCGTGCTCGACTCGGTGCCGGAGGACGAGTACGAGGAGATGCTGCTGAAGCTGCGGGCGCCGGCGCGAGCGCTCGGTGACGCGGTCAAAGGTGCGTCAGCTCTGCCGCCTCGATCTCCCGCGTGACGCCGCGGAAGTCGATCGTGCGGGGGGCCTTGGCGACCAGTTGCTCGTAGTCGATGTCGGGGTGGGCGGTAACTACGGCGACGATGTCGGCATCCTCTAGGGCCTCGTCGAGGTCGACGGAGCGGAGGCCGAGCTTCGGCAGCTCGGGCACGTAGGGGTCGTGGTAGGAGACGTCGCCGCCGCGCTGGCGCAGGAGCTCGATGATCTTCAGCGAGGGGGACTCGCGGATGTCGCCGACGCCGGCCTTGTAGCTGGCGCCGACGATGAGGATCTTCGAGCCACGGACGGGCTTGGAATCGTCGTTGAGGGCGCGCTCGATGCGGTCGGCGCAATAGACCGGCTGGGCCTGGTTGATTTTCCCGGCGAGCTCGATGAACTCGGGATAGAAGTCGTGCTGGCGGGACTTGAAGGCGAGGTAGAAGGGGTCGACCGGGAGGCAATGGCCGCCCATCCCGGGGCCGGGATCGAAGCGCATGAAGCCGAAGGGCTTGGTCGAGGCGGCGTCGATCACCTCCCAGACGTCGATCCCGAGCCGGTCGCAGAGCTGGGCCAGCTCGTTGACGAAGGCGATGTTGACGGAGCGGAAGATGTTCTCCAGGAGCTTTGCCAGCTCGGCGGTCTCCGGGGTCGAGAGCACGACGACCTGCTTGCAGACCAGCGCGTAGAGCTCGCGCGCCCGCTCGGCTGAGGCGGGCGTCAGGCCGCCGACCAGCTTCGGCGTCGTCTCCACGGTGTAGTCGGTGCGGCCGGGATCGATCCGCTCCGGCGAGAAGGCGAGGTGGAAGTCCTCGCCCGCGCGCAGCCCCGAGCGTTCGAGGATCGGCGCCACCTCTTCCCGGGTCGTCCCCGGGTAGGTGGTCGACTCGAGCACGACGATCTGGTCGCGGTGGACGACCTCCGCCAGCGAGGAGGCGGCGTCGATGAGGTAGGTGAGGTCCGGCTCCCGCGAGCTGGTCAGCGGCGTCGGGACGCAGATGATCACCGCGTCGCAGGAGGCGAGGTCGGCGTAGGAGGTGGTGGCGGCGATCGGTACCTCGACGTCGGCCAGCGCCTCGTCGGAGATGTCCTCGATGTAGCTGCGGCCCGCCTGCAGCGACTCGACCTTTTTCGGGTCGGCGTCGAGGCCGACGACCTCCTGCCCAGCCTTCGCGAAGGCAACGGCGAGCGGTAGGCCCACGTAGCCGAGTCCGACGATCCCGATCTTCATCGCGCGGCAGTCTAGATGTTGCGTCCCCGGTCTCCGATGACCCTGTGAGAATGGCGCGCCTGATGTCTTCCGCGGGCCCAGGAGTCCTCATCGTCGACGCGGGAGAGCGCTCCGCCGTCGCCGCCTGCGAGAGCCTCTCCCGTGCCGGTTACCGAGTCGGCACCGCCAGCAGCCAGTGGCCGGCGCCGGCGGGCTGGTCGCGCTTCTCCGAGCGCCGCTTCGCGCTGCCGAACCCGCGCCAGGCCGCCCGCAAGTTCGCCTCGACGGTCGCGGCGATCGTCGCCGCCGGCGCCTATTCGATGGTGCTGCCCTGCAGCGAGGGCTCGCTCTGGGCGATCTCCGGCGGCCGCGAGGAGTTCGAGGGGACGCAGGTCTCGCTCGCGCTTCCCGCCGAGGAGACGGTCGCCCGCTGCACCGACAAGGCCGAGTTGGCGACGCGGGCACGGGAGGTGGGGCTCGACGCCCCGGAGTCCACCCTCTGCGCCACCGCGGCCGAGGCCATGGCGGCGGCCGAGCGCTTCGGCTACCCGGCGGTGCTGAAGCCGTTGCGGACCGTCTTCGAAGCGGGCGGGGAGACGCGGCACCTGGCAAGCGCGTTGGTCGCCGACCGCGGCGCCTTGGAGGAGCGGCTCGAGCAGTCGGGCCTGCCCTGCCTCATCCAGCGCCGCGAGCAGGGCCCGGTCGTCTCCTTCGCCGGCGTCTTCGCCGACGGCCGCCTGATGGCGAGCGCCTGCAGCCGCTACCTGCGCACCTGGCCGCCGGAGGCGGGACCGGTCTCCTTCTCTCGCTCCTTTGCACCCGAGCCGGAGACCCTCGCCGGGGTTGGCCGCCTGGTGTCCGCGCTCGGCTGGGAGGGCATCTTCGAGCTGGAGGCGATCGAACGCAGCCCGGGCGACTACGCCGTGCTCGACTTCAACCCCCGCATCTACGGCTCGCTGGCGCTGGCGGTGAAGGCGGGCGCGCCGCTGCCCGCGGTCTGGTGCGACTGGGTCCTCAAAGGCCGCTCCGCCGACCTTGCTGCTCGCCCCGATGTCCACTACCGCTGGGAGGACGCCGAGCTGCGCAACGCGATGCGCTGCCTGCGGACCGGCGAACTGGTCGAGGCAATGTCGATCCTGCGCCCCCGCCGCGGCACCGCCCACGCCTACTTCCGCTGGTACGACCCGCTGCCCCTGGCAGTGCGCGCCGCCCGCCCGCTCAACCGTCTGCGGAGAAGCGCTTGAGGCTCGTCGCCGAGACCGTGACAGTGTCCGCATATCGGACACTGTCACGGTCTCACGATCTCAGCTCGGGATATCCTTCGCTTTCCGGTGAGCGCTTCCGAGCAGCTGCCGGCCTTTCCACGTCCTTCGACTAACGAGCAGGAGCCATGGCCGTAGACACCGCCGCGTATCGCGAAATGACCGACGAGCAGGAAGCGATCATCGAAATGGTCCGCCAGTTCGCCGACGAGCAGATCATCCCCAACGCCGAGCACTACGACCATGAGGACTCGTTCCCCGAGCCGATCGTCGAGCAGATGAAGGAGCTCGGCCTGTTCGGGGTGACGATCCCTGAAGAGTACGGCGGCATGGGCCTCGACCTGACGACCTACGCGATGATCGTCGAAGAGCTCTCGCGCGGCTGGATCTCGATCTCCGGCGTCGTCAACACCCACTTCATCGGCTCCTACCTGCTGATGAAGTTCGGCACCGACGAGCAGAAGGAGTACTTCCTGCCGAAGATGGCGACCGGTGAGATCCGCGCCGCCTTCTCGCTCTCCGAGCCCGAGATCGGCTCCGACGTCCAGGGCCTGAAGGCGACCGCCAAGAAGGCCGAGGACGGCAACTGGGAGCTGAACGGCCAGAAGATGTGGGTCACCAACGGCCTCGGCTCCAGCGTCGTCTTCGTGCTGATGAAGACCGACACCCAGGCCGACCCGCCTTACAAGGGGATGACCTGCTTCATCACCGAGAAGGAGGCCTGGAAGGAAACGGGAGAGGGTGACTTCAAGGGCCTCAACGTCCCGCCCAAGATCAAGAAGATGGGCTACAAGGGCGTCGAGTCGACCGAGCTCGTGTTCGACGGCTACCGCTGTCCGGCCGAGAACATCCTCGGCGGCGAAGCCGAGGGCCTCAACAAGGGCTTCGTGCAGATGATGGACGCGCTCGACCTCGGCCGCGTGAACGTCGCGGCTCGCGGAGTCGGGATCGCTCAGCGCGCCCTGGAGCTGGCGCTCCGCTACAGCCAGGAGCGCAAGACCTTCGGAAGGCCGATCGCCCAGCACCAGGCGATCCAGTTCAAGCTCGCCGACATGGCGACCAAGGT
>JBQCEW010000229.1:0-4387 GCA_051959815.1 Solirubrobacterales bacterium | reverse complement strand
TGAGAATCGTGACCTTGGAGGGCATCGTGTTGGTCGCGTCGAGGCGCCCGCCGAGCCCGGCCTCGATCACTGCCGCCTGCACCCGGGCGTTGGCGAGGGCGACGAAGCTGGCGGCCGTGGCCGCCTCGAACTGGGTCACCGCCTCTCCCTCCTCGAGGGTCCGGTTGACCCCCTCCGCTGCCCGCGCCACCTGCTCGACCGCTTTCGCCCACGCCTCCGGTGCCACCTCCTCGCCGTGAACGAGCGTGCGCTGCGACCAACGCTCGCTGTGGGGCGAGACCGAAGCGCCCGCGGAGAGGCCGTGGGCCTCCAGCAACGCCGCGGTCATCCGCGTCACCGAGGACTTGCCGTTGGTGCCGACGACGTGGATCGAAGCGAAGCGGTGCTGGGGCATGCCCAGCGCCGTCGTCAGCTTGCGCATCCGCTCCAGGCCCAGTCGCCAACCGACCGGCTCCAGCGAGTCCAGGTAAGTCTCGGGGTCGATCAGCTCAGCTCAGCGAGTTCGGCGCGGTAGCGCTCCAGCTTGCCGCGCTCCTCCTCGACCACCTCGGCGGGCGCTTTGGCGACGAAGCCCTCGTTGCCGAGTTTGCGCTCGCCGCGCTCGACCTCGGCCTGCAGCTCCTGGCGCCGTTTCTCGAGCCGAGCGGCGACCGCCACGGCGTCGAGTTGGTCGGAGTCGAGGACCCGCACCGGCCCGATCGAGGCGACCGGCTCGGCGCCGACGCCGTCGAAGTCGAAGCGCGAGAGGCGGGAGACGAACCCCGGCGGCTCGACGCCGTCGAGCGCCGCCGGCAGCGTCGCCCCGGCGGGGACGCCGGCGAGGTCGCGCCAAGCACGCAGGCGCTGGGTCAGGCGGATGCCCTCCTCGACGTCATCCTCGGCAGCCGCGTCGAACAGCGACTCGTCCGCGGCCGGGAAGGCGTGTACGGCGAGGTGGCCCTGCCGCGCCGGGTGGAAGTTCCAGATCTCCTCGGTGACGAAGGGCATCAGCGGGTGCAGCAGGGCCAGCACCCGTTCCAGCGCGTAGAGCAGCGTCGCCGAGACCTCTGCCTCCCCGTCGTAGAGGCGCGGCTTGACGATCTCCAGGTACCAGTCGCAGAGGTCGCGCCAGAAGAAGGAGTAGGCCTCCTGGACCGCATGGGCGAAGTCGTAGGTCTCCAACTTCTCGGTCACCGAGGCGACGGTTTGCTCCAACCGCGAGAGGATCCAGCGGTCCTCGACGCAGGCCGGCCGCGGCGCCGGCTCCACGTCGGCGGTGTTGAGGAGAATCAGCCGGCTCGCATTCCAGAGCTTGTTGGCGAGGTCGCGGCCCTGCTGGACCTTGGCGTCGGAGAAGCGCACGTCCTGGGTCGAGGACATCGCCAGCAGGCCGAAGCGCAGCGCGTCAGCGCCGTGGACGTCGATTTCCTCCAGCGGGTCGATCCCGGTACCGAGGCTCTTCGACATCCGACGGCCGTCGCGGGCCTGGATCACCGAGTGGACGTAGACGTCGCGGAAGGGGACGTCGCCGGGGAACTCGAGCCCGGTCATGATCATCCGCGCCACCCAGAGGAAGAGGATCTCCCGCGCCGTGGTCAGGAAGCTGGTCGGGTAGAAGGCGCGCAGCTCGGGGGTGTCGTCGGGCCAGCCGAGGGTGGCGAAGGGCCAGATCGCCGAGCTGAACCAGGTGTCGAGCACGTCCTCCTCCTGGCGCAGCTCGCCGCCGCAGGCGCCGCAGCGCTCGGGCTCGGCTTCGGCGACGATCGTCTCGCCGCAGGCGTCGCAGTACCAGACCGGGATTCGGTGCCCCCACCAGAGCTGGCGCGAGATGCACCAGGGGCGGATCTCCCGCATCCAGTCGAGGTAGACGCGCTTCCACTGCGGCGGCGCGATCCGCACCTCGTCGCGTTCGACGACTTCGATCGCCGGGCGCGCCAGCTCGTCCATGCGGCAGAACCACTGCAGCGAGATCAGCGGCTCGATCCGCTCGCCGGAGCGGTGCGAGAAGGGGACCGAGTGGGTGTAGGGCTCCTCGGCGCGGAGGCGTCCCTCTGCGCGCAGAGCCTCGACCACGGCCTTCTGCGCCTCGGCGGCGGTCATGCCGGCGAACTCCCCCGCCTCCTCGGTCATGCAACCGTCGGGGCCGATCACGCCGATCTCCTCCAGCCCGTGCTTGCGGCCGATCTCGAAGTCGTTGGGATCGTGCCCCGGCGTGATCTTCAGCGCCCCGGTTCCGAACTCGACGTCGACGTGCTCGTCGGCGATCACCGGAATGCGGCGCCCGACCAGCGGCAGGACGCAGAACTTGCCGACCAGGTCGCGGTAGCGCTCGTCCTCGGGGTTCACGGCGACCGCGGTGTCGGCCAGCATCGTCTCCGGCCGCACGGTGGCGACCGTCAGCACCTGGTCGGAGTCCTCGACCGGGTAGTCGATCGAGTAGAGGGCGTCCTCGACCTCGCGGTTCTCGACCTCGAGGTCGGAGATCGCCGAGTGCGAGCCGGGGTCCCAGTTGACCATGTAGTTGTCGCGGTAGATGTAGCCCTTGTCGAAGAGCTGCTTGAAGACGCGGTACACCGCCTTCACGTAGCCCTCGTCGAGGGTGAAGCGCTCGCGCTCGTAATCGCAGGAAGCGCCGAGCCGCTTGTACTGCTCGACGATCCGCGATCCGTACTCCGCTTTCCACTCCCAGACCCGCTCGACGAAGGCCTCCCGCCCGAGATCTTGACGAGTCTTCCCTTCTTTCTTCAGCTCTTTCTCGACCACCGCCTGGGTGGCGATCCCCGCGTGGTCGGTGCCAAGGATCCAGAGCGCGTTCCGCCCTTTCATCCGGTTCATCCGCACCAGCGCGTCCTGCATCGACCCGTTCAGCGCGTGCCCCATGTGCAGCGCCCCGGTCACGTTCGGCGGCGGAATCGCCACCGAGAAGTTCTCCTCCGGCGACCCCTCCGCCTCCGGGTGGAAGTACCCCCCCTCCATCCACTCGGCAAAGACCCGAGCCTCGACCTCCCCCGGGTCGTACCGCGTCGTCTCCTCCAACCTCTGTCGCTGCCCCGCGTCCACGCGGCGAGTCTAAATAGCTACGGGCGCGGAGGGAGGGTGCCGACATCCTCCTGCGGCATTGCGCAGCACGCCGCTGCGCGGCTTAGCTGCAATCAGTCAGCGCGGGCTACGCCTGCGCAAGGACCAGATTGCATATCGCCGAACATTCCTCCGGAGGACGTCGGCACCCTCCCACGATCGTCTTCGGCACACGCCGAGGGACGAAGGCAAAAGTCGTGGTTCTTTTGTCGGGCCCCACACGACAAGCGAACCACGGGATCGCCTGGTCTTGTGGGAGCTCGAAGCTGTGGTTCCTTTGTCTGGCTATAGACGACAAAGGAACCACGCGATTCGAAGGACGGCAGCTGTTTCCGTCCTGCGGTGCGTGTTGGGAGGGGGTCGGTGTCCCTCCGGAGGAATGTTCGGCGATATGCAATCTGTTTCTTGTGCGGCGGAGCCGCACAGCATCTTCTCCCCGCAGCGAAGCGGAGGGGAGGTCAATTCCGGAGGAGGGACACCGACCCCCTCCCCCTCCCGCTAAGCAGTTTCTTCGTTCAGTCCTTCGGGTGCCGGGCCAATGTCCTGCTGGACGGCCTCGGTGACGAGCGTTGGGGTGCGGCCCTCGGTGATCGTCTCCTTGGTGACGACGCACTTGGTGACGTCGCGGCGCGAGGGCAGCTCGAACTGGACGTCGAGCAGCGTCTCCTCGAGGATCGAGCGCAGGCCGCGGGCGCCGGTCTCGCGCTCCAGCGCCTTGTCGGCGATCGCCTCGAGGCTGTCCTCGGAGAAGACCAGCTCGATGTCGTCGAACTCGAAGAAGCGCTGGAACTGGCGGGTGAGCGCGTGGCGCGGCTCGGTCAGGATCGTGCAGAGGTCCTCGCGGCTGAGCTGGTGGATCGCGGTGATCACTGGCAGGCGGCCGATGAACTCGGGGATCAGCCCGTATTCGACCAGGTCCTCCGGCAGCACGTGCTCGAACCATTCGCCGGCGTCTTTCTTCTCGCGGGAGGAAATCGCCGCGCCGAAGCCGACGCCGTGGTCGCCCATCCGCCGCTCGATGATCTTGTCGAGCTCGGCGAAGGAGCCACCGCAGATGAAGAGGATGTTGGTGGTGTCGATCGTCAGGAACTCCTGGTGGGGGTGCTTGCGCCCGCCCTGCGGCGGCACCGAGGCGGTGGTCCCCTCGAGGATCTTCAGCAGCGCCTGCTGGACGCCTTCGCCGGAGACGTCGCGGGTGATCGACGGGTTGTCGGCTTTGCGCGCGATCTTGTCGATCTCGTCGATGTAGATGATCCCCGTTTCGGCCTTCTTGACGTCGAAGTCGGCGGCCTGGATCAGCTTCAGGAGGATGTTCTCGACGTCCTCGCCG
>JBQCEW010000228.1:0-7543 GCA_051959815.1 Solirubrobacterales bacterium | reverse complement strand
GGCGCGCATGTCTTCGACCAGAGGCACGAGGGCTTTGCCCTTGGCGGTCAGCGCGTACTCGACGCGGGGCGGCACCTCGGGATAGGTGTGGCGCTCGACGATGCCCTCCTCCTCCAGGGCGCGGAGGCGGAGAGAGAGGGTGCGAGGGCTGATGCCCTCTAGAGAGCGCTCGAGCTCGCAGAAGCGGGCGCTGCCCTCGGCGAGGTCGCGGATCAGGAGGAGCGTCCACTTGCCGCAGACGACTTCGGCGGTCTTACAGACGGGGCAGGTCGAGTTGCTCTCGGCGCTCATGATCAGGGCGAGGCAATGGGTTGGACGACCTCGCTTCAGCAAGTGTAGCGCTGGCGCTTCACTTGCTGAAGTTTTGCGCCCCAGCTGGCTTTATTCGCTGGACTGCTTGAACTTGCCGCTCTGGACCGGCTTGATCTTCAGCACTTCGATCTTGAAGCGGACGCCGTTGGGGCCGTATTCGACGATCTCGGGAACGCCCGGTTCGAGCGCAAGCAGCTGGCAGGTAGTGGTCCCGGAGATGCACTTGCCGTCGCCGAAGAGCGCGGCGGCTTCGGGTGAGACCAGTATCATCGCCTCTTTGCCGTCTTTGGGATCGACGCCGAGATAGGTCAGTGCCGGCTCTTTTTTGCCCGGCAGCGGGGTCGTCGGCAGGACTTCTTCGCGTTCTTCGGGTTCGCTCATCTTCTTCGCGCCGCTCTTCGTCACTTCGGTGTGCGCCAGCTTGACGTCGATCGCGAAGGTGAAGAGGGCGAGTTCGCCGGGAGCGGGAATCGAGCCTCCGCTCCCACCACTCCCGCCACCCCCGCCGCTCCCACCGGAGGACGGCGGCACAGCCGGAGCCTGTTCCGGCGCGGGCGTGGTCCCGCCTTCCTGCGACCCTCCTCCGCCGGTCGAGGATTCGACCGTGGTTTCGCCCGAGCCGCCTTCGCTCGCGGTTTCGGGGGCCGGCGCGACGCCCGGTTTGAGCACGGGCCCGGTGTACTGCTGGCGGAATGGGTCCTTCGCGGGACGCCCCGCTAGGCGCTTACTGGGTTCGCGCAGGCCCGGCTCCGACGGCAGCACGGCCAGGCTCGCCGTCTCCTGGGCAGGACCGCCCGCGATCGGCTCCGGAGTCGGTTCCAGCGCTTCTTCCCCACCCCCAAGAAGGAACGGCGTCGCGACGATGGCAACCAGCACCAGCCCGATCAGGGGCAGCAGGCGACGGTCCCGCAGGTCCAGGTAGAGGTCCCTCAGGGCCGGCGGCACCTTCAGCTCGGACAGCTTCAGCTCGGGTCCCTTCAGTCGTTTCACGGGGTGCCTCCGATCGTGGCCGAGGTCGGGGTGGCGGTCGCGGTCGCCGCCGGGCCTTCAGGGGTCGCACCGGCGGTTACCCCCTGTTCGGGAGGAGTCAGGTAGGTGGTCACCGAGAAACTCGCCTTGAGCGCCGGAAACCCCTGGTCCGCAGCCTCGAGGGAGAAGGAGTTGACGGTGATGAGACGCCCGTCGACCGCCACCTTCGCGTTGGTCGTCTTGACGAGGTTGTCGAGGCCGTGGAGGAAGTCGGCGACGCTGAAGAAGTTCCCCGTGAAGTTGAGGGTGTAGGGCATCACCGCGAGGCCGGCGGGCCCGACGCTCGCCCCCAGGGGCATCAGGGAGGCGGCGGCCTCCGTCGGTGAGACTTCTTCCCCCGTGGGCGCCGTGGGAGCCGCTTCTTCCCCCCCTTCGGCTGCAGCGAGGTTGAATTCTTCGAACCTCACCCCGGAGTCTTCGGAGATGTGCTGGATCTGCACCAGCAACGAAGCGGTTTCCGAGTCGGCGGGCACCGCCTTGCCGAGCACGACGAGCTGGCTGTAGTTGGCCGGGAATTCGTGCTTGGCCGCCGTCGCGGTGGCCACTTCGGATTCGTGCTGCGCCAGCGAGGAGCGCCACTTGTCCACCTGTTTGCCGAGTTCGCTCGCTTCTTCCCGCTTCGGCGAAAGCAGCAGCATCCAGAACGCTCCCGCGAGCACGGTGACGACGAGCATGGCAACGATGAGTCTGTTGTTCCCCTTCATCTTCAGCCTTCTTCGGAGGTCGAAGAGCTTTCTTCCGCGGGCGCTTCGGGGGTTTCGGCCGCTTCCGCTTCCACCGCTTCTTCGGCCACCGGCACCGGCGCCGCATCGAAGGCGACGACCATCTGGAACTGGGAGATGAAGTGGCGGGTGCGGCAGTCGGTCGTGCCGCTGCCCGCGGAGCCGCTGCTGGATTCGGCGCTGCTGGATTCAGGCGCCAGCGCGGCGGATTGGACGCCGACGCGCGTCACCCCGTCGATTTCCTTCAAGGCAGTGACGAAGCCCGCCACCCCGTCCTGGCCCTTGGCGCAGCCGCTGAGTTCGAGGGCCGGACCGGCGATCGAGGCACGCAGGTTGGCCCCCGATCCCCCTTCGGTGGAGGTGGAACCGCTTTCCGAAGATGCCGACGCGGAGGCGTTGAGGCTGGTCAGCCAGACGTCGGAGGGAAGGATCTTCGTCAGTTCGCGCATCACCCGTTCCCAGTCGAAGCGGCTGTCGGCGAGGCTGCTGACGGTTTCGATCCGCGCCTGCCGCAATTCCGCGAGCTGCACGTAGGAGGCGAGCTTTTCCGCTCGTACTTGCGCGACGTGGTCTTCCCGCTTCAGGGTCACGACTTCTTCATTGCGTTCAGAGATCTGGTTGCTCGTGACGACAAGGAGGGCCACGCCGGCGAGCAGGGCAACGAGGGCCCCGAGCACGACGTAGGGAAGCGGACCCGTGCGCAGCGGCGACTGGCCGTCGCGGCGTTCCTCTCGTGGGATTAGGTTGACCGGCCGCATCAGTTCTCCAGGGCCAGTCCGAAGGGAAGGGTGAGTCGAGCGGCGGAGAGATCGTCGAAGCCGGCAAGGGCGGGCGGGCGGAAGGACAGCACCGACAGCCCCAGCCCCGCTTCCACGCGAGCAGCGAAGCCGGAGATGACGCTGCCCGCCCCGCTCAGCACGATCCGCTCCACCGGGACGGCGGCCTCCTGGGCGCTGTAGTAGTCGAGCGAGAGGCGCAGGTCGTCCACCAGTTCCGCGACCCCGCCTTCGAGCACGCTCCTCGCCTCGGCCACCGTTTCCGGATCCCCTTCGATCGCCTCCAGCGGATGCTCGAGGCCGACATGGGAAAGCCACTGGGTCGCGTGTTCGTAGCTGAGCCCACGGACGCCGGCCAGCCGTCCTGCCAAGGCCTCCAGGCCGGCATCGGAAACGCGGGTGAACAGGCAGGCGCGCCCGCGCGCCACCGCCAGGTTGGCGACGTCGCCGACGTTGCAGAAGAGCACGGCTTCCGGTTGCGGCATCTCCCCCTGCACGGGCACGGGGGCCCCCGCGCCGGCCAGGGCCCGGATCATCCCGAAGGCCGCCACGTCGATCCCGACCGGTTCCAGCCCGGCACGGCGGATCGGCCCGAGGAAGGAGGCAACCATGTCGCGCCTCGCCGCCACCACGACCACGTCGATCTGCGGCGCCATCCCTTCCTCTCCGGGAACGCCCCCGATCACGTGGTGCTCGAGCACGGCCTGGTCCAGGGGCATCGGCATCTGCTCCTGCGCCTGGAACCGGACCGCGGCGTCGAGCTCCTTCGGGTCCTCGATCGCCGGCAGCCGCAGGGTGCGGACCACGATCCGCTGGTTGCCGACACCAAGCCGCACCCGCCTGGAGAGCCGGTTGGCGCTGAAGAGGGACTTCAGTCCCGCCGCCAGTGCCTCGGGGTCGGCGACCTCTCCCTCGCCGAAGGCCCCCGGCGGCAATGGCGCGACGGCCGCCGCCTTGACGGTGGCAACGCCGTTCACCTGCAGTTCGGTGGCAGCGACGCTGCCGGCCTCGATGTCGAGGCCGACCACACCAACGGTCTTCTTGCTCTTGGAGATACGCATAAGGAGGCGGCGCCTGGTTCGGCTCCCCTCTTTGATCGACAAAAAGGCCGCAGACCTTTTGCCTTGCAATTACCGATTTCTAGGAGAACCTGGACGTCTCTACGAAAAGGTGCCGAGATACCACTCCACAAGCTGGTTTCCGGCCAGCAGGCCGACCAGTGCCCCGAAGGCGAGAAAGGGGCCGAAGGGGATCGCTTTCTTGCGCGCCGCGGCCCCCTCGCGGGCGATCAGTGCGAGGCCGACGACAGAACCGGAAATGAGCGCGACCAACAGGGCCGGCGCCACGTTGCGGCCGAGGAAAAGACCCATCACCGCGGCCAGCTTGACGTCTCCTAGGCCCATCCCGGAGGGGTAGGCGAGTGCCGCCAGGAAGAGGAGGCCCCCCGCCGCGAAGGCGGCGATTGCCCGTTCCGGCAGGCTCGAGGGGTCGAACGCCGCTGCGATCGCCACCCCCAGAAGCGTCGCGACGAGCAGGATCTTGTTGGGGATGATCCGCTGCTCGAGATCGGTGATCGTCACCGCCATCAGCGCCGTCACCAGCACCAGCCCCATCGCCATCTGGGCGGGGTCGTGCCGCAGGACCAGGACGGTCGCGAGGTAGGCGAGCCCGAGCCCCAGCTCGGCAAGTGGATAGCGAGCCGAGATCGCCTCGCCGCAGCAACGCCCACGACCGCGTAACCAAAGCCAGGAGAGCACAGGCACGTTGTCGTAAGCGGCAATCTGGGTGCCGCAGCCGGGACAGCGGGAACGGGGGCCGACGACCGATTCCCCCCGCGGGACTCGGTGGGCGACGACCGTGACGAAGCTGCCGGCCGCCAGCCCTCCGAGGAAGGCGAACACCACTCCTCCGGCCAGCATTTCTAGCCGCCTTCGAGCGGGGTCGTGGTGTCGACCTCGATTCGCGAGCGATATAGGGGGTGGTCGTAGAGAATCGAGACGGCATCGAACTGCGTGCTCGCGTCGAGACTGAAAGCCACCCCGAGCCGGTCGCCGGCCGGGATCGTCACCGGGCCGTTGAACTTAAGCGTCTGGATCACCTCTCCCCACTTTCCATAGGGGAAGTATTTAGTGCCCTGCCAGGACGGCGTGTAGGTCCAGTAGAGCGAGCCGCCTTCGCGGTTGGCGATCATTTCGTCGGGCGGGGATTTGCTGTCGTCGCGTTTGAAGAGGTAGAAGCAGAGCTTGCCGGTGTACTGCTGGTCGCTTAGGGCACGGGTGAAGAAGTCGATCGTCACCTGGCCGAGGGATTCGCCGCTGGTCATCTTGAATTCCTTCAGCATCGGGTCGGTCACCCAACGGTGCACCCGCCACTGAGGGGCGGTTTTGTTTTCCGGCGTGTAGTGGCAGCCGGTGGTGCTGTCGCGCCGGAGCTGGATCCCCTTCGCCGTTTCCGCGGAGGGTGAGCCTTCGTAGTCGCTGGAGTAGTCGTAGACGGAGGGGGTCGATTCGCCTTCCGGCGGCGGACCCGTCAACAGCGTGTCGGGCGCCCCCGCCGTTCCTCCCGTCTGCGCACCGCTGGCGCAGTTGCCGAGGGTGTTGTGCAGGACGTGGTCGCCGGTGATTTCCTGGCGGCTGGTTTCGCCGGAGGAGGAGCAGGGGGTGTCGGAGAGGAAGAACTGCTGCGCGGTCACGACGCCTTCGGCTCCCGGGATCGGGTTGTCGGCGGCAGAGTGTTCGGGGTCGACGAAGTTGGATTGGATTTCCACGTAGCCGCCCGGGTTGCCGCCGTTGCCCTTCGAATTCAGCTTGACGGCGACGATTATCTGTTTGTAGTCCTGTTCGCCGGGGCAGGTTTCCGAGGAGCAGCTCGCGTCGTTGCGCCAGACGATAAACCGGTAGACCTTGCCGCTGACGTCACCGCTGGTGAAGCTCGTCGGGCCGGTGGGGACGACCCCCTTTTCCAGCGTTTCGTCGGGATAGCGGACACCGCCGTTTATGACGAGTTCTTTGTATTCGGAGGGCGGCGTTCCTCGCTTGATCGCGAACTTGCCGTTTTTGACGCGGTAGTCCGGGTTCGCTGCTTCGGTTGAAGAGACAGGGGCCGCCGCGAGCGCCAGTTCTTCGTCGGAGAGGCTGCGCAGGTACTCCATTTCCTGCTGCGCGCGGTCGAGCGCGACCTGGCTCCCCTTCGCCCGCTGGCTACTAACCATCGCCGAGGCGAGGATTCCGAAGGTCGCAAGCGCGCCCAGCACCAGGATCAAGGCGGCGATCAGCACCTCGATGATCGTGAAGCCCTCCTCCCTCTTGTTCAGGCGCCTGATCATTTGCCCAGGGTCGCGTTGCGAAGGCTGGCGCCGTCGGAGACGGTCAGAGCCCCGGAGCCTTCGGAATCGGGGATCTTCAGGGTTATGCCGATGTAGGTGGGAGAGGTGCTCGGGGCGTACGTGAAGACGCCCGAGGCGTTGCTGAGCCCGGCGACGACAGTCGTTGCCGTGCCCGTGTAAACGCTGGGATTTGCCTCGATGCGCGTACAAGACGTGCCGGAGCAGGTGTAGGTGATCTCGCACTTGGTCGGCGAAGCGCTGCTAGCCGAGATCGTGCTCCCGCCGCAGGTGGTGTGGCGGACGAAGGCTTCGAAGGACACGGACGAGGCGGTGCTTTTGTCGATGCGGATCCCGTTGCGGATCTCCCGCGTCATCCGTTCCAGCACGTACCGCGTCGTCTGCACATGGGTGGTCTGCTTTTCGATTCGCGGCTGGCTGCGCAGCGCGCCGATCAGCAGGATCAACACCCCACCCATCACTACGACCCCCATCGTCATCGCGACGACAAGCTCGACCAGCGTCATTCCGGTCTCGTCGCCGGGAGCCGGGAAGTGGCTCATCCCGGTCACCTTCCCACGACCTTGAAGCGGCGGGTCACCGGACGCGCGCCCCACTGCCCCGCAGCGCTCCTTCCCTTGACGGCGAAGACGTGCTTGCCGAAATTGAGGCGCTTGGGACGGTAGGGCGAGGTGCACTCTTTCCAGGGCTTGCGGTCGATCTTGCAGAAGAACTGGGTGTTGGGTTGTTCGACCGTGTCGGCGAACTGGAACACGGGCCGCCGCGAGCGCGTCTTCGAGGCAGGGCCGAAAGTGATGCGAACCAAGGGCGCCACGTAGACGATGCCGCCGATCTTGATTGCGCCGGACGAGCCGGAGCCAGAGGTAGAGCCACCGGAACCCGTGCTCGTGCTGCCGCCGCTCGGGGTCGAGCCGGAGCCACCGCCCGATCCTCCGCCCCCTCCACCGCCGGCGGGGGGTTCTTCCGGCGGCGGGAGCGTGGTGCTCTGCTGGGTGTAGGCGACGCTCCGGGAGGAGCAGTCGGAGGTGTCGCCGCTGGAGTTGGTCGCGGTGGCGTGGAAGGTGGTCGTGGACCCCGCTTTCACCGTCACCTTGATTCCTGCGCCGTTCAGTTCGGCGGCGGTGCCGGTACCCGCCGGCGCACCGGAGCAGTCGGGCGTCGGATAGATCTTGATCGAGGTCCCCGCTTCGGCTTCGCCGAGGACGTTCGGTTCCGTCGAGGCGCTGGGAGAAACGGGATTGGTCGCCGTCAAGCCCGGCGCCGAGGGCCCCAGCTGCAGTTCCCCGGAGTTGCCGGTCGAAACGAGCAGCGTCCCCCCTGAGAATCGTTCGTAGACGTCGTTTTCGGCGGAGAAGTTGTCA
>JBQCEW010000227.1:0-9539 GCA_051959815.1 Solirubrobacterales bacterium | reverse complement strand
GAGCAGGCGAACGTGCTCACCGCCGACAACCGCACGCGCCACTACCAGGAAGGCGGACCGCTGGTGCGGCGCGGCCTCGCCTGGCTTGCCTGGCACACCTGGCGCTGACCTCGTCTACTTTTCGCCCACGACGACGGTCTCGTTGTGGCGGAAGATCCTTCCCATCCTCCTGGGAAACGGAAAGGAGTATGCCTTTTTGATTCCCAACCCGAGGTTTTTCAGGATCTCCTCGATGCCTTCGGCATCGAGGAAGGTGACATGATCTTCGCCCCGGGCGTGACCCTGCGGGGGCGTGGCGTAGCCCTTCTCCTGTGGGCAAATCGCGATTACCTTCCCCCCTTTTTTGAGGTAAGGAAGATACGTACTTACGACGGTATGGCTTTCTTCCAGGGTCAGGTGCTCGAGTACGTGACTCAGCAGGATGCTGTCGAATCGAGGTTCTTTATCCCTGTATTTCTCGTCGGAGAAAAAGTCCTCGGGGGTATATGCCTCACATCCCAAAGACCTTGCTCTTGAGATCGAGTGCTGATTGAAGTCAAGACCTACGCTCCCACCGGGAAGATGAGCCAGGTGACGGCCCACACCACACCCGATATCAAGGGTTTTGCCCGGATTTAACCGCTTGATGTTCCACCTATAAGGACGCTGAACGTCCAGGAGTACCTTCCACCTCTTTCGCGTCAGCGTCTCCAGCCTGTCTGCATAGCCGGAATCCGCAGCGTGTTCATTCACTGAGGTCACCTCGGAGCAATCGGGGGCACGCGGCAAGATACAGGCCCGTAGGTGCGGAGGATGAACCGCCCGAGCAGCGGCACCGCGAAGGAGTACCTGCCCAGCCGGTTCTTGTAGATCATTCCCCGCTCCGCGAGGCTCGCCAGGATCTGGTTGGCATGGCTGGGTGAAAAGGCCTTGGTCAGCAGCCGCTTCGCTTCCTCGGTCAGTTCCTGGATCGTAAATTCCTCATCCGCCTTATCCAGCTGCGCCACCACCCACAGCAGTTCGCGCTGGCGGTCGGTGATCTTGGCCCACCGCCCAGCGAAGAAATCGGCGTCGAGCTTGTGCTGGATCGCTTCGATCGGCACGCTCTTCTGCTCGTCGTCGGCGTGCTGCCGGACGAAGACGTCGTAGACCTCGCGGCAGATGAACTGGATGAAGTAGGGGTACCCCGCCGACTCGTCGACGATGATTTCGACCGATTCCGGCGTCAGCCGCACCGGACACTCGGCTACCTCGATCGGCTTCAGGATCGCTTCCCGGCTCTCTTCCGGGTTGAGCTTCGTCAGGGTCACCACCCTGAACATGCGCTCCGCGTAGGTGCGAGCGTCGACCAACTTCGGGAAGAGGGTGGGGAGCCCGGCGAGGACCAGCATGAACGGGATGCCTTTCCGCTGGATCGACTGGAAGACGTCGAGCAGGACCGAGAGCGGGAACTGTTCCTTTGAAGCGTGATCGGCGAGGTTCTGCGCCTCGTCGTAGGCGAAGATCACCTTGTTCTGCTCCTGTTCCTTCAGGTGCTCCCAGGCGAATTCGAGCGTGGCCTTGATTTTGTCGGCGGTCAGCCCGGGCGTCCGGTTGTAGACCTCGACGAGGATCTCGTGCGAGAGGGGGACCTCCTCCGCGGCCGCCTTCGCCGTGAATCCGACTGATCTCTCTTGCGAAGGGTTCGCGACGGTTGCCGATGAAGCGACCAGGGCGAGATCGGCAAGGATGCGCTGCGCGAGAGCGTTCTCGCTGATGCTCGCCGACTCGGAGAGGTCCGCAGAGGCCCAGAGCCAGCCGGCCTGAAGTGCGCGGGGCTTGAAAGTCTCCAGGAGGACGGTCTTCCCCACTCCGCGAAGTCCCGTCAGCACCAGGTTCTCCAGGATCTCGTCTTGGAGAAGGAGGCGATCGAATTCGGCGTACTCCCTCTCCCGGCCCGCTAGATGCGGAGGCATATGGCCCGCTCCAGGGCGGTATGGATTCTTGAACTCGACTTGATTCATAGTCGATTACCCCTCGATCTAAATTTAGATATCTATCTAAATTTAGCATCCCTACGAAAGGACTCTAAATCTCACTCTGCGGTGGCTCTATGCCACGGCGCCAGGGCAGGGGGCCGTCGGGGCGGAGGGCGGCGCGGAGCTCCTGCGGGACCATCCCAATCGCGAGGCCGACGGCGAGGAAGACGAGGGCGCTGAGGGCCGCGGCGACGAGGTCGGGTAGGCCGGGCACGAAGAGGGGGATCAGCGCGAGCGCGGCGGCGAGGGCGACGCGAACGACAAAGTCCAACCGCACCGTCACCCTGCCGGTCGAGAGGTGCAGGCGCCAGTAGATGAGGCAGGCGAGGACGGCGTCGCCGAGGACGCTGGCAACGGCGCCGCCCTTGGCGCCGAACGGCGGCACCAAGGCGGCGGCGAAGACGGCGACGGCAAGGAGACCGAGCGCGTTGGTGAGGATCAGCTGCCGCTGCCGGCCGAGGGCGATCAATCCCACCGTCCAGATCTGGTAGAGCGCGATGAAGAGCAACGCGAGGACCTGGATCCGCAGCACGTCCCCGGCCGGGCCGAATTCGGAGCCGCCGAGCAGCCTCATCACCGGCTCGGCGGCGCGGAAGGTGACCAGCGCCACCAGCACCCCGGCGATCACCGCTCCCTCGCTGAGCCCCTCGATTGCGTAGCGCAGGCGGCTGAGGTCGTCCCGTGCGGCCGCGGTCAGCAGCGGCAGCGCCACGTTGGCAACCAGGATCGGGATCACGATCAATGCTTCCATGGCCCGCAGCGAACCGCCGAAGTAACCGGTCTGCTGGGCCGAGGAGATCAGCGACATCAGCACGATCACGAGGCGGAAGTAGATCTGGCCCAGCGCCAGCGCCGCCGCCACTGGCAGCGCCGTCCCCAACAGGCCCCGCTGCTCGGCGCGGTCGAAGCGCGGCCAGACGAGGCCGCTGCGCCCGACGAGGAAGGGGACGACGGCGAGGACGGCGAGGCCGGCCGCTACCTGCACCGCGAAGAACGGCGTCAGGGCAGCGCCCGCCGCAACCAGCGCCGCAACGCCCGCCAGAGTCACGACCTGCCGCAGCACTTCGACGAAGGCGAGGCCGCCGTTGCGTAGCTGCACGGTGAGCGGGACCAGCACCGCGTTGGCGATCGCGGAGAGGAGGACGCCGAAGCCGGCGAGGGCGGTGCCGGAGACCATCTCCTGCGGGTAGCCGGCGACCAGCGCGAAGGCGACCAGCAGGACCAGCGCGACAGCGGCGACCAGCAGCCGCTGGCCGAGGATGTTGGCGAGGAGCGGCCGGCGGGTGCCGGGCTCGCGGCGGGCGAGTTCGCTGGCGGCGGTGACGTTGAGGCCGTTGTCGACGACGCTGACCGCGATCCCGACCAGGGAGAGCACGGTGACGTAGCGGCCCGAGTCCTCGACCCCGAGGTGGCGCAGCAGCAGCGTCGCGGTAGCGAGGCCGAGCACCAGCCCGGCGACGTTGGCGGCGACCCGCATGAAGCTGCCGCGGATGACTTTGCCCCCGGCCTCGCTCGAGGTGAGGACGTCCTCGCTCATTGTCCGGCGCTGCGGTACCAGTCGACGTAGCGGCCACAGGCGCGCTTGATCGGGACGACCTTCTCCGGCGCGACGGGGACCGCGATCAGGGTGTTGAGGTCGGCGCGCAAAATCGGCGAGGTGAACAAGTTGCCATTGACCTTGAAGGTGAACGTGAGGCGCCGGGTCCGATGGAGAACGACCCGGCCCAAGCGCCAGCGCGTCCCCGGCCGGTCAAGGTTCGCCGGCACCGTCGTCGCGAGGACGGGCGAGCTGACCTCGATCGACTGCGGGCTGACGTAGGGCATCTCCAGTTCCCAGGCGCCACGGTGCAGGGTGATCTGAACGGAGATGCTGCCGCCGGGTGGTACGGCTTCCACGGGCACGACCAGCGGCAGCGGCCGTACCGCCGCCACCCCTCCTGCGCCGACGATTTCCCGCCCCTGCTTGGTATCGCAGCGAAACACCGCGCCGGGCCATTCGCCCTCGTCGAGGATTGAATGTTCGCGGATCTTCCCCACGCGCCGCCAGAGCACGAAGAAGCGGGTCGTCTTCACTGGCCGTAGCTGCGGCGGTGGCGCGCTGGCGGCGGCGTCACGAGGAGTAACGATCCAGTCGAACCCGTTGAGGGTGGTGGCGGCGAGAGAGTCAATGTCGATTGCGCGGCCGTATTTCCATTCCTTTTGAGGGCGGAGCGGCAAGGCCTGGTTGCCGCCATAGATCGCGCTCGTGACCGGCGCGCCCGCCAGTTCGAAGGCGGCGAAGTCGCTCTGGCCGAGAAAGAGGACCGGCTGCCCGGCCACGATCGGGTGGAAGCGACCCAGTTCTTCGGCGTGGTCGGTCGGGCCGACCGGGCTCCATCGCAACGTTCGCTCGTCGGTGAGTCCGACCTTGCCGAGCAGGACCAGGCTGAGCAGCGGGACCAAGAGCCACGAGCGGGGAAACCATTCCCCTTCCCCCTCCTTCCGGTCGATCAGCGGTAGCACCGCGAGGAGGAGGAGGAGCGGCGAAAGGATCACCAGTACCTTGGCGGAGACGTAGGGGGACTGGGTGTGGTTCGAGTAAGCCCAGAGCAGCGTCGCCGCTGCTGCGCCGGCGGGCAGCAGCCAGCGACCGCGGCGAAACGCCCAGACCGCCCCGAGCACGACCAGCGCCAGCACGAAGGCCGCCCACATCCCACCGGTGAAGGCGGGTTCGGCCGACATCCGGAAGTCCTGGTTGTTCCAGACCCCGAGTGCCTCCCATCCCGCCAGGGGGCCGACCAGATTGCCGATGTCGCTGACGGCTATCCCGGTGCCGCCACGGTGGAGGAAGGCGTACATTCGTGGCACCTGCGGCAGCAGGAAGACGACGAGGACGGCAAGGCCGATGCCGATCGCCGGCAGCTCCGCGCGGACGACTTCCCGCGCCTTGCGCAGGGCAGGGCGAAGCCCCTCCCGCCAGACCTGGATCGCCAGCAGACCCGCCAGCCAGACGGCGATGAAGGCGACCGGCCAGGGCAGGCCGGTGAGCTCGTAAACGGAGATGATGCCGCCGACGAGCAGCGCCAGCGGCACCCAGCGACCGCGGCCCAGCCGCGGCCCGAAACCGGCCAGGGCCAGCAGCACCGCGAGCACGAGACCCGCCTGCATCACCTCCTTGAACGCACCCTCGCCGTAGTAAGCGGCGACGAGGAAGGGCAGGCCGACGACCGTCGCCGCAATCGCCTTGGCAAACCAGGGCGCCCGCCGAGCTGCCGCCAGCACGGTCCAAGCGTCAATCAGCAGCGCCGCCATCAGCCAGCCGGAGAAGGCATACTCGGGGCGGATCCCGAAACCATCGGTCAGCAGGGCCGCCATCGCGTGTGGGCCGAGCGGGTAATCCTTCGGCAGCGGGGTTATCGCTGCCACGGCGCTTGAGACGTAGCCTTCGACGAAGAGCAGGTGGGCGCTCATGTCGTTATTGAGCGAGACGCCGAGGGTGCCCGCCTGGCCGGCCGCCAGAAAGGGCAGTAGCGCCAGGAAAGCGACCGGCGCGACCGCGAGCAGGTCCCGGAGCGAGGGCCGGTGCGCCGGCGAGCTCAGGCACCAGATCGCCGCGGCAACGCTCAGCAGCGCCAGGAGGACGAACATCGTCATCGCCCGTCCCGGGATGTGGTTGGTCGGCGTCGCGATCATCATCGCGACCGAGATCCCGACCGCCGGCGCCAGCCAGTTCCATTCCTGCGCTCCGGCCAGGCGCAGGGCCGCCTGCCCTAGGAAGAGGGAGGCGAAGCAAGTGGCAGCCGCGCTGAGGAGGATGGCGAGCAAGGCCGCGGGAAGGCTATTGATCGGCGTCCCCGTCTCGCGATCTCGCTAACTTGAGACGGGTGATTCGCCGGGTAGGGACCCTTCTCGCCGCCTTGCTCCTGCTGCTCACGCTGGGCGCCACGAGCGCTCAGGCGCTGACGCTGCAGCAGGTCGGCAGCTTCACCGAACCGATCTACGTCACCTCCGATCCCGGCAACCCGGATCGCCTCTTTGTCGTCGAGCGGCAGGGGCGGATCATCGAAGTCGCGGGCGGGACGAGTTCCGTCTTCGCCGACATCAGGGCCAAAGTCGGCTGCGGCGAAGAATGCAGCGGCGAGCGCGGCCTACTCTCAGTCGCCCTGGCGCCGAGCTTCGATAGCAGCGGCCGCATCTTCGTCGACTACGCCGAAGACGAAGGGACGGGAGCGATTCACGTCGCCGAACTGAAGGCGAGCGGGACCTTTGCGCCGGTGAGCAGCCTGCGCAACCTGCTGACGATCGAACACCCCGAAGACAACAACCACTACGGCGGCCAGCTCCAGTTCGGGCCGGAAGGGGACCTCTTCATCTCCACCGGCGACGGCGGCGGCGCGGGCGACAAACACGAAAACGCCCAGAACCTGAGCAGCCTGCTGGGAAAGATCCTCCGCATCGATCCCGACCCCAGTGGGCTCCGCCCCTACACGGTGCCCCCGAACAACCCCTTCGCCACCAGCGCCGCCCCCTCCGACACGATCTGGAGTTACGGGCTGCGCAACCCGTTCCGCTTCTCGTTCGACCGCGACACGGGCGACCTCTGGATCGGCGACGTCGGCCAGAGCCTGCGCGAGGAGGTCGACTACGGCGCCTACCCGGGGCTGGGGGCCGGCGCCAACTACGGCTGGAACTGCCGCGAGGGGAGGCTGGTCGAAACGGTCGTGCCGCCAGAGGTGGGCTGCGCCAGCGCCACCAGCTTCGTCGATCCCGTCTTCGAATATCCCCACACCGATCCCGGCAACGGCGGCGCCCATGGCTGCGCGATCATCGGCGGCTACGTCGTCCGCGATCCCAGCCTCAGCGACCTCTACGGGCGCTACCTCTACGCCGACCTCTGCGAAGGGGAACTGCGCTCGTTTGCTCCCGCCACGCCGTTCACGAGCGACCGGGGCGAGGGCATCCACATAGAAGGCCTGCACTCGTTCGGCGAAGACTCCTGCGGCCGTCTCTACGCGGTCTCCGGCAACGGGCCCGTCTACCGGATCGCCGGCTCTGGCGGCGGGGCCTGCCCGACGCCGCCCGTACCTCCCGTCTACAAGCCCGCGCTCTCCCCCTCCTCGATCGCGATCCGCGCCCTCAGCCGCAGGGTGCTGCGGCACCGTCGCGCCCTAATCACTGCCTGGGTCACCCCGTGCAAAGGGCGCCGCGGCGACCCGGTCACCCTCTGGCGCGGCCGCGCCAAGCTCGGCTCCCGCCTCCTGGATCGCGCCTGCTCGGTCCACTTCCGTCCCCGGATCAACCGTCGCGCCAGCTTCCACGTCAGCGTCGTCGCCAGCGACACCTACCAGGCAGCGCTCTCTCGCACGGTGACGATCCGGCCGCGGCACCGCCATCACCGCTGAGACCCGTTCCTTGCTCGACCTCGACGGCCAGGTCCACGTGTGGCAGGCGGACCTCTCCGGCCGTGCTGCGACCCGGCCGCTGCCCCTGGTCCTGGCGCGCTACCTCGACATTTCTCCGGAGGCGATCGAGCTGGAGGCGGGTCCACACGGAAAGCCGCGGCTGAAGGGCGGGGCGCGGCTGCGTTTCAACCTCAGCCACTCCGCCGACCTCGCCGCCGTCGCGGTGGCATTCGACCGCGAGGTCGGGATCGACGTGGAGCGGATCGATCCGAGGCGGGACGCGCTGGCGCTCGCCCGACGGGCGCTTCCTGCCGAGGACGCCGACGCGGTCGCCGACGCGCCGCCCGAGGAGCGACCGCAGGTCTTCCACGCCGCCTGGGCGCGGTTCGAGGCGATTGCGAAGTGCCTCGGCATCGGTTTGAGCGTTCCCGCGGCCGAGCTGGCGCGGCGGCGTGAGCAGCTCAGCGTCCTGGCGCTCGACTTCGGACCGGGCTTCGCCGCGGCGCTAGCGGTGGAGGGAGAGGTTCCGACCGTGCGGCGTTTCGAGCTCGAGCCTCAGTAGGTGCCGCCGAGCTTGCGGTGGTCCCAGGTGGCGGTGCGCAGGGCCGGAAAGCTGATCGCCACCCGTTTCGGCGCCTGCGCTTCCAGCGCCGCCTTTGCGTCGCCCTCGACCGTGGAGATCCCCTCGGCGTAGCGGACCGTCAGCTCTTCGGCGAAGCCGAGCACGGTCTCGAAGTCGCGGTGGATCACCGCCTCGGATTCGATCATCGCCCCCCGCAGCTCGTTGTAGGAGTGACCGGACTCGACCAGCACCGTCGCCCGCGGGTCGCGTTCGAGGTTGCCCACCTTCTGCGATTTCGCATACGTCCAGATCCAGACGACGCCGTCGCGAGGGACGAACCAAAGCGGCATCGAGTGTGGCCAGCCGCGCGGCCCGAGGCTGGAGACGACCGCGATCCGCTCCTCCCCCAGCAGCTCGCGCAGCTCCGCGTCGCTGAGCTTGATCTGGTCACGCCGGCTCATAGGTGCGACTCTATGGCCTGATGAAGACCGCGATCCTCATCTTCGACGGCCTGACCGCGCTCGATGCAATCGGGCCCTACGAGGTGCTGCGCTCCGTGCCGGGCTGGGAAATTGAGTTCGTCGGCAAGCGGCGCGGCGAGATCCGCACCGACAGCGGTTCGCTCGGGCTGAGCGCCGACAAGAGCCTCGGCGAAGTCGAAGCGGCCGACATCGTCCTCGTCCCCGGCGGCAAGGGCAACCGGCCGCTGCTGGAGGACGAGGAGGTGCTCGCCTGGCTGCGGCGCCTCGACCGGGGGACGACCTGGACGACCTCGGTCTGCACCGGCTCGCTGGTCCTCGGCGCGGCGGGACTGCTCGAGGGAAAGCGGGCGACGGGGCACTGGCTCTACCTCGAGCATCTGCGTGCCTACGGCGCCGAGCCGGTCGGCGGGCGCTACGTCGAGGACGGCAAGACGATCACGGCCGCGGGGGTCTCCGCCGGAATCGACATGGCGCTCTACCTGGTCGGCCGTGAGGCGGGACCGGAGGTGGCGCAGGCGGTCCAGCTCGGGATCGAGTACGACCCGAGCCCGCCGTTCGACGCCGGCTCGCCGGACAAGGCGCCGGCCTCGATCGTCGAAGCGCTCAGCGGGCGAAGCTGACGAAAGCGTGCCAGGCCGGCTTCGGCCGGAAGGCGGCGCCGCGGCGGAAGAGGCCGGAGGAGTCGCAGAAGCTGCAGGCGCCGGTCATGTCTTTCCAGGTGAACCAGTCGACCTGGCGCAGGTTGAGGCGGTGGTGGTTGGCGATCAGGTACCGGTAGGCGGAGCGCAGTTCCCGCGCCTGGCCGTGCAGGCCGACCTCGAAGGAGACCGGGCTCGGGGACTGCGACCCCCAGCCCAGCTCCGTCAGGTAGAGGCCGGCGCGGGCGTCGCGGTGACGGATGCTGACCTGGCGCAGCCCTTCGACGAGGCCGCGGAGGACGCCGGCGTCGGCGGCGTATGGGTGCAGCGCAACGGCGTCGAAGTTCGCCTTGACCCCGCGCACGCCGTAGAGGCGGTCAAGGAAGTCGGTCGCGTCCATCGCCCGCGGCGGTTCCTCGCGCGGATCGCCGAAGAGCCCGCCGAGGACGATTTCCCCGCGCGGGTCGCCGCGGCGGACC
>JBQCEW010000226.1:0-3500 GCA_051959815.1 Solirubrobacterales bacterium | reverse complement strand
CGTCGCCCTCGGCGGGCAGGTGGGAGAGGACCGCCTCCGGCGGCTGCCGCTTCGCCGCGATCGCCTGGCTGGTGGCGGGCATGGCTACCGCCCCAGATCCCGCAGCTCGACTCCTTGCTCGGCGGCGCGGCGCAGCAGGGGCGCCTGCGCGTAGGCCTCGCCGTTTGTCGCCTGCAGCCGCTCGAGCAGCTCGACGGCGCGCTGCGGGCCGATCTTCTCGGCGAGCTTCAACGGTCCCACGGGCCAGTTGAAGCCGAGCTCCATCGCGGTTTCCATGTCCGCGGTCGAGGCGATCTCCTCTTCGATTGCAAAGGCCGCCTCGTTGGCGATCTGGGCGAAGAGGCGCGTCAGCACCTCCTCGGCCGCGGGGTCGATGCGGGCGAGCTTCTCGGGATCGAGGGTCGGCGCGAGGATCCCCAGCTCCGGGTCGAGCTCGCGCTCGTGGCCCTCGCCGTAGAGGTAGTAGCCGCGCTCGCTCTTGCGGCCGAGCCTGCCTTCGGCGACCAGCTTCTCCTGGATCGGGTTCGGCCGCCAGCGCTCGACTTCGCCCTGAGCGAAGAAGGAATGGGCGATTTCGAGGTTGACGTCGAGGCCGATCAGGTCGAGCAGCTCGAACGGGCCCATCCGGAAGCCACCGCCGAGGCGGACGATGCGGTCGATCCTCGCCGCGTCGGCGAGCCCGTCGCCGAGCATCCGCAGCGACTCCAGCGTGAAGGGGCGGGCGAGGCGGTTGGCGACGAAGCCCGGCGAGTCCTTGGCGCGGATCGGGGTGCGGCCCATCCGCTCTCCGACTTCGGTCGCCGCGGCGAGGGCCTCCTCCGAGGAGCGCTCGGCGGCGACGACCTCGACCAGCTTCATCAGCGGCGGCGGGTTGAAGAAGTGCATGCCGACGACGCGCTCGGGTTGCGGTACCCCGGCGGCGATCTCGGAGACACGGAGGGAGGAGGTGTTGCTGGCCAGTACTGCGTCTGGACCCAGCAGCTCGGCCAGGCGGGTGAAGATCTCGCGCTTCAGCTCCAGCTTCTCCGGTGCCGCCTCGATCACGAGGTCGCAGCCGGCCAGCTCGGCGATGTCTTCGGTGGCGTGGACAAGTTCGGAGGCGGCCTCGGCGTCCTCTTCGCTCCAGCGTCGTCGCGCGGCTCCCTTCGCCAAGTCTTCGCCGATGTTCGCCGCCCGGACGAAGGCGACTTCCGGGAACTCGTCGTAGAGGACGGTCTCGAAGCCGCCCAGCGCCGCCACCTGGGCGATGCCGCCGCCCATCGTCCCGGCGCCGACGACGCCGACGCGCTCGACGCTCACCGGCCCTTGAACTGCGGTTCGCGTTTCTCGAGGAAGGCGGTCATCCCCTCGACCCGGTCTTCGCTGGCCATCGCTTCGTCGAACAGCTCGCGCTCGGCCCGCAGCCCCTCGGCGAGGCCGGTGTCCTCGGCCACCTGCACCGCCCGTTTGCCCAGACGCACCGCCAGCGGCGGGCGCTTGGCGACGGCCCGGGCCAGCTCGATTGCCTCGGTCAGCCAGGCGCCCTCGCCGGCGACCTTGTTGACGAGGCCCCAGCGCTCGGCCGTCTGTGCGTCCCAGCGGCGGCCGGTGAGGACGTACTCCATCGCCCGCTGCTTGCCGACGGCTCGCGCCAATCGTTGAGAGCCGCCGCCGCCGGGAATGATCCCGAGGGTGATCTCGGGTTGGCCGAAGCGGGTCTTCTCGTCGCAGACGATCATGTCGCAGGCCAGCGCCAGCTCGCAGCCGCCGCCGAAGGCGTAGCCGGCGACTGCGGCAATGACGGGCGTTTGAATTGCGCTGATGCGAATCCAGAACCGCATCCCCTCCGGGTCGGGCGGGGCATCGAGCGGGCGCTCGGCCATCGCCTTGATGTCGGCGCCGGCGGCGAAGAACTCATCGCTGCCGGCGAGGACGATGCAGCGCACCTCCGGGTCGGCGTCGAGGCGCTCCAGGGTGTCAGCGATCTCAGCCCGCATCTCGGGTGAGAGCGCGTTGCGCGCCTCCGGCCGGTTCAGCCGCACCAGGGCGACGTGGAACTCGTCGACCGAGACCTCGACCTGCGCCATTGCGCTACTCGGCTTTCAGGGGCGTCATCGCGTTCTCGCCCGTCGCGGCGCGGCCGATGATCAGCTTCTGGATCTGCGAGGTGCCCTCGTAGAGCGTGGTGACGCGGGCGTCGCGCAGGTAGCGCTCGACCGGGTAGTCGTCGACGTAGCCGGAGCCGCCGTGGACCTGAATCGCCAGGTTGGCGCACTCGACCGCCGCCTCCGTTGCGTAGAGCTTCGCGACCGAGGTCTCGGTCGCGTTCGGCTTCTTTTCGTCCTTCAGCAGGCCGGCGCGGAGGACCAGCATCCGGCTGGCGTCGCGCTTGAGGATCATCTCGGTGATCATCTCCTGAACGAGCTGGAAGCGAGCCAGCGGCACACCGAACTGCTTGCGTTCCTTTGCGTAGGAGATCGAGCTCTGCACGCAGCCTTCGCAGATACCGACGCAGCCGGCGGCGACGCTGTAGCGGCCGTTTTCCAGCGCGCTCATTGCGACCTTGAACCCGTCGCCGACCTCACCCAGCATCGCCTCCTCGCCGACCTCGACCCCGTCGAGGGAGATTTCGGCGGTGTCGGAGGCGCGCAGCCCGAGCTTGCCGTGGATCTCCTGGGTGGTGAAGCCCTCGCTGTCGGTCGGGACGATGAAGCAGGCGAGCCCGCGGTGCTTCTTCTCGGGATCGGTCTGGGCGAAGATCAGGGCGAAGTCGGAGACGTTGCCGAGGCTGATCCACATCTTCTGGCCGCTGATCGACCAGCCGCTCTCCGTCTTGGTAGCGCGGGTGCGGAGGTTGGCGGCATCGGAGCCGGTATCGGGCTCGGTCAGGCCGAAGCAGCCGAGGCCCTCGCCGGAGCACAGGCGCGGCAGCCACTTGCGCTTCTGCTCCTCGGTGCCCCACTTCTCGATTGGCCCCCCCACGAGTGAGGTGACGACGGAGACGACGGTGCGGGCGGAGGAATCGGCGCGGCCGATCTCCTCGGCGATCAGGCCGTAGCCGATGTAGTCGAGGGCACGGCCGCCGTACTCTTCGGCGATCGGCGCCCCGAGGAAGCCGACCTCGCCGAGCTTGCGAGCCAGCTCGCGGTCGAAGCGGCCGGCGCGGTCGTTCTCGCGCGCCGTCGGCAGGATCTCCCGCTCGGCGAATTCGCGCGCGGTCTCGCGGATCAGCTTCTGCTCGTCGCTCAGCTGGAAGTCCATCTGCTTACTTCCTCCCTTGTCTCGGCGTCAAAGCTCGCGTAGCTCTCTACCCAGCGTCTCCGCGAAGGCATCCTGCGCCTCCTGCGTGCGCGGGCCGGGCGCGGCGTCGAAGGTCCGGCCGTCGACCGCGGCGACCGCCTGGATCTCGCGGGTGGTCGAGGCGAGGAAGGCCTCGCTCGCCTCGTGCAGGTCGCTGACGTGCCAGCTGCCCTCTTCCACGTGCAGCGCCTTGATCATCCGGTCGCGGGTGATCGACTCCA
>JBQCEW010000225.1:0-5511 GCA_051959815.1 Solirubrobacterales bacterium | reverse complement strand
CGCACGGCATCACGTTCGCCAACCTGCTCGGCGGAGGCACGATGCTGGTCGCCCGCTTCGCCGGCGCCGTGATGCTCTCGGCCGCCTACGTGGTCTTCGTCTACCTCGCCGCTTACGCGATTACCGAGGCCACCGGCCACTGGGCGCCGGACCACCTGCTCGGGCCGGCCCTGAGCCTGGCGCTCGGGGTCGCGATCATCGCCGCGCTCTCGCTGCTCGCCTCGACCGTCCTCTCGGTGACGGCGCAGGGGATCGTCGTCTTCATGGTCTTCGGCGCCGGGCTGACGGCCGGCCTGCTCGCCCAGATCGGCCACGCGATCGACTCGCACTCGCTGCACACGATCGGGCGGGTGGCGAGCTGGGCGCTGCCCTTCGAGGGTCTCTACGCTGCCGGCCTCCACGCCCTAATCTCGGGCACGTCGGGACTGACCGGCGTCGTCCTGCAGCTCGGTCCCTTCGGCGGCTCCGAGGCCGCCGGGCCGGACCTGATCGCCTGGGCTTTCGTCTACATGCTCGGGGTGGTTGCCCTCGCCGCCTTCGTCTTCTCGCGGCGCGACCTCTAGGCCGCAGCTTCTTCTACACGGATCGCTGCATACTCAAAATCTGCACAAATTCCGCTCTAGCAGCCATTTTGCGGTTCGAGGCACCCGGGGCTGGGTAACCCGCCGACATGCCGTCTCGGAGGAGAGAGAGCGCGAGGCGCTCGGGGTCCCTGTTGTTCCTGCTGGCACTCTGTGCCTTCGTCCTCTTTACGACCTCGCCGGCCTCGGCCGCGGGGATCGTCGCCAAGGACGGCAAGATCCACGCTTGCTACAAGGCGAAGGGCAAGGGCAAGGGAACGCTGCGCGTCGTCCGCAACGGCAAGGTCCGCTGCCCGAAGCGGTGGAAGAAGACCTCCTGGTACGCCAGCGGCGTCCCCGGGGCACAGGGCGAAGCGGGAGCTCCGGGCTCGGTCGGCGAAGGCGGAACGAACGGGCTCCCTGGCGTGCCTGGCACGACCGGCACCATGGTCGTCAAACAGCTCGAAGACAAAGTCACCGAACTGCTGGCGAAAGTGAAAAGCCTTGAAGCGCTGATACCTACCGTGACGGCGCTGTGCACGCAGGCGTCGGCTTTGACGAACCAGATCAACTCGCTCGAAAGTGTCTTGGGCGGCCTCAAACTGAACGCGGTGCTGACCACGCTCGGCGGCCTGCTCGAAATCCCGACCCTGCCCGGAGGACTCCCGAGCTTCAGCTGTCCGGGCTGAGCAGGTCCGGGCCGATCTCCTCGACGCGGGTGAGGCCGCAGAGCGCCATCGTCAGGTCGAGCTCGGCGAGGACCATCTTCAGCACCACCTCCACGCCGGCCTGGCCGTCGAGGGCGAGACCCCAAAGGTAGGGGCGGCCGAGGCAGACGGCGTCGGCGCCGAGGGCGAGCGCCTTCAGCACGTCGGCGCCGCTGCGGACGCCGCTGTCGAAGAGGACCGCAAGCTCGCCGCCGACGGCTTCGGCGATCGCGGGCAGGGCGTCGAGCGAGCCGACGGCGCCGTCGACCTGGCGGCCGCCGTGGTTGGAGACGACGATGCCGTCGACGCCCCGGCGCACCGCCTCGCGCGCGTCCTCGGCGTGCTGGATCCCCTTGACCACGATCGACAGCGAGGTCATCTCGCGCAACGTCGTCAGGTCATCCCAGCTCAGCGCCGGGTTCGCCTGCACGGCGAGGAACTGGCCGGTCGCCATCCCCGGCTCCTCCTCCGGCGGCTTCTCCAGCTTGGCGCGGAAGACCGGGTCCTGGAAGTAGTTGCCGACGCCGCGGCTTTCGAGAAACGGCAGCCAGGCCTGCTGCAGGTCGCGCGGCTTCCAGCCGGGGATGAAGGTGTCGACGGTGAGGACGATCGCTTCGTAGCCGGCTTGCTCGGCGCGCGAGACGAAGCTGCGGGCCAGCTCGGGGTCGTTCGGCCAGTAGAGCTGGAACCAGCGCGGCGCTTCCGCGCCGCCGGCTTCGGCGATTTCCTCAAGCGAGTAGTGGGAGGCGGTGCTGGCGATCATCGGCACGCCGACCGCGGCGGCGGCTCGGGCGGTCGCCAGCTCCCCTTCCTCGTGGACGCCCTGCTGCACGCCTATCGGAGCCAGCAGCAGCGGCGCCGGCATCTGCGTGCCAAGGACCGTGGTCGAGAGGTCGCGGGCGGAGACGTCGCGCAGCATCCGCGGCACGATCCGGCGCCGGCGGAAGGCCTCGCGGTTGGCGCGGATCGTCTCCTCGCTGCCCGCCCCGGCGCCGACGTAGTTGGCGACCCGCGGCTCCATTGCCGCCATCGCCCGCTCCTCCAGCTCGGCGACCGCGACCGGGACCGCGGGCGTCTCGCCGGTCAAGCCGCGGGCGTAGATCTCGCGGTAGTAGTCGGCCAGGTCCGCCATCGACCGGAGGATAGGCTGAGCCGGCCGATGATCGACTCCCACACCCACCTGTTCCTCTGCGACGGCGGCGAGGACGAGCTGGTCGCCGCGGCCGCCGCGGCGGGCGTGAACCGGATGCTCACGGTCGGCATGGACGCGGAGACGAACGCCGCCGCGGTGGCGAGCGCGGAGCGGCACGAGGCGGTCTTCGCCTCGGTCGGCCGCCACCCCAACGAGGCGAGCGGGTTCGACGACGGCGCCGCGGCGGAAATCGCCGAGCTCGGCCGCCACGAGAAGGTGCGGGCGATCGGCGAGACCGGCCTCGACTTCTACCGCGACTACGCGAGCCCGGACGAGCAGCGGCGCGCCTTCGTCGCCCAGATCGAGATCGCGATCGAGCTCGACCTGCCGATCGTGATCCACGCTCGCGACCCGGAGGGGGAGACGGGTGCGATCGACGAGATCTTCGAGACGCTCGACGCCCGCGCTGGCGATCAGCCGGTGATCCTCCACTGCTTCTCGGCGTCGCAGCGGGTAGGGGACGCGGCCGAGCGCGGCTGGTATTGCTCGTTCGCCGGCAACGCCACCTACCCGAGCGCGAAGGAGCTGCGCTTCGCCGCCGCCAAGGTGCCCGAGGACCGGCTCCTGGTCGAGACCGACGCGCCCTACCTGGCGCCGCAGCCGATGCGGGGCAAGCGCAACCAGCCCGCCTTCGTGGTCGAGACCGCGCGGGAGATCGCCACGGTGCGCGGCGTCTCCTACGAGGAGCTGGAGCGGACGGTCGAAGCCAACGCGCACGCCCTGTTCGGCTGGTAGTGCGCGTGGTCCGGCTCGGGCAGAACTTCCTCGCCGATCTCAACCTGCTCGACGCGATCGTCCGCGACGCCGAGCTCGCGTCCGGGGACGTGGTGCTCGAGGTCGGGGCGGGCGAAGGGGTCTTGAGCGAGCGCCTCGCGGCTGCGGCGGCGCACCTGCACACGGTCGAGATCGACCGCGGCCTGGAGCCGGCGCTGGAGCCGGTCGCGGCGCTGCCGAACGTCGAGCTGCACTGGGGCGACGCGATGAAGCTCGACCTCGCGGCGCTGCGGCCGGAGCCGACGGCGATGGTCGCCAACCTGCCCTACTCGGTGGCGACGCCGCTGCTCCTGCGCACGATCGAGCAGATGCCGTCGCTGCGGCGCTGGACGGTGATGGTGCAGCGGGAGATCGCCGACCGGCTGCGGGCGGCGCCGGGCAGCCGCACCTACGGGTCGCCGAGCGCGATCGCCCAGCTCGCCTGCGAGGTCGAGCTGGTGCGGGCGGTCGACCCCGCCGTGTTCAAACCGCGCCCGCGGGTCGACTCGGCAATCCTGCGGTTGCGGCGCACCGGCCCTGGCGCCGACGCCGAGACGCGGGAGCTGATCCGCGCCGCCTTCGCCCACCGGCGCAAGTCGCTGGCGCGCTCGCTCGAGCACGCGCGGCCGGGCTCGCTGGCGCCGGTGCGGGCGGCGCTGGCCGAGCTGGAGCTGCCGGAGGACGCCCGCGCTGAGGCGCTGGCGCCGCAGCAGTTCGCCGATCTCTCCGCCAAGCTGCGCGGCTGAGAGCGATGCTCGTCCACGCCCCCGCCAAGCTCAACCTCTGCCTCTACCTCGGCGCCCCGCGCGAGGACGGGCTGCACGAGCTCTGCTCGCTGTTCGAGCCGCTGGCGCTGGCGGACCTGATCACGGTGACGCCGGCCGAGCGCGACGAGGTCGTCTGCCCCGGCGTCGAGGGGGAGAACCTGGCGGCGCGGGCGCTGGCGGGCCTGCGCGAGCGCGGCTGGGAGCGCGAGCCGCTGCGGATCGAGATCGAGAAGCGGGTCCCGGTCGCCGCCGGCCTCGGCGGCGGCAGCGGCGACGCCGCCGCGGTCCTGCGCCTGGCCGCGGGCGAGGTGGCCGACCTGCCGCAGCTCGCGGCCGAACTCGGCGCCGACGTGCCCTCGCAGCTGCGTCCCTCGCTGGCGCTGGTGCGCGGGGTGGGCGAGCAGATCGAGCCGCTGCCGGAGCCGGCCGAGCACGCGGCGGTGCTGCTCCCCGGCGGCGGCGGGCTCAGCACCGCCGCGGTCTTCGCCGAGGCCGACCGGCTCGGCCTTGGCCGCTCACCCGAGGAACTCGACGAGCTCGCCGAGCGCCTGCGCGAGGTCGCCGGCTCCGGCGCCTCGCCGTTGAGCTACCCCGAGCTGCTCGTCAACGACCTCACCGAGGCGGCGCTCTCGCTGCGTCCGGACATCGGCGAGGCGCTGCAAGCGCTGCGCGAAGCCGGCGCTCCCGTCGCCATCCTCAGCGGCTCGGGCCCGACGGCGGTCGGCCTCTTTCCCGACCTCTCCTCGGCGCAGGAGGCCGCCGCCGCAACCGGGTATGAGGAAGCAATCGTCTGTGCTGCCGGACACGCGAGACTGACGCGATGAAGCTGCCGGGGGAGGGGAACGGCGAGGGGCCGATCACCCGCAAACGGATCGTGCTGGCGATCGTCGCCGTGGCGGTCGCGGTCGGCTACTTCTTCCTCAGCCGCAAGCTCGGCAGCCTCGACCTGCAGAAGCTGCTCGAAGAAATCTCGCACACGCTCGGCTCCTGGACCTACCTGCTGGTCGGCGCCTTCGCCTTCGCCGAGACCGGGGCCTTCGTTGGCCTGGTGGTGCCGGGGGAGACGGTGATGCTGCTTGGCGGCGCCGTCGCCGGCCAGGGCGCGATCGACATCTACCTGCTGATCGCGGTCGCCTGGTTCTCGGCCTGGCTCGGCGACACGACCAGCTTCTTCCTCGGCCGCCGGCTCGGCCGCAACTTCGTCCTCGACCATGGCCCCCGCTTCGGGATCAGCCACGAGCGCTTCGAAAAAGTCGAGGACTACTTCGGCCGCCACGGCGGCAAGACGATCTTCATCGGCCGCTTCATCAGCCTCGTGCGCGCCTTCGCGCCGTTCATCGCCGGCAGCTCGGGGATGCGCTACCGCGCCTTCGTTCCCTACTCGATCCTCGGCACCGGCCTCTGGGCGAGCGCCCACATCCTCGTCGGCTACTTCTTCTCGCGCAGCATCGAGACGGCTGGCAAATACGCGGCCAAAGGGGCCTTCGCGCTGGCGACCCTGATCGTCGTCGTGGTCGCGGTCGTCTGGCTCT
>JBQCEW010000224.1:0-5719 GCA_051959815.1 Solirubrobacterales bacterium | reverse complement strand
GACTGCTCCTCCGCGTCGAGCACAACCGCTACCGGATTTCCCGAACAAGACGTCGTTCCGAAGACGTCCACCTGCCTGAAGCTCCGACTCATGCGGCGAGTCTTGCACCTGGTCGAGTCACATCCGGTAGACCGGCGCCTTCGGCTCCTCCAGCGGTGCGTTAGCGCAAGCGTCGAGGGCCTGGCTGAGGACGTGACGGGTGTGGCGGGGGTCGATTACGCCGTCGTCCCAGAGGCGGGCGGTGGAGTAGAAGGGGCGGCCTTGCTCTTCGTACTGGTCGTGGAGCTTTTCGGCCGTCTCGGGCTGGCCGACCTCTTTCATCACGGCTGCGGCCATGTCGCCGCCCATGACTGAGATGCGGGCGTTGGGCCACATGAAGAGGAAGCGGGGGGAGTAGGCGCGGCCGCACATGCCGTAGTTGCCGGCGCCGAAGGAGCCACCGACTATGACCGTCAGCTTGGGGACGCGGGCGGTGGAGACGGCGGCGACCATCTTCGCGCCGTCCTTGGCGATCCCGCCCTGCTCGTACTTCGAGCCGACCATGAAGCCGTTGATGTTCTGAAGGAAGAGGAGAGGGATGCGGCGCTGGTCGCAGAGCTCGACGAAGTGGGCTCCCTTGAGCGCACTCTCAGAGAAGAGGATGCCGTTGTTGGCGACGATCCCGACCGGGTGGCCGTCGAGGTGGGCGAAGGCGCAGACCAGCGTCTTGCCGTACTTCTCCTTGAACTCGCGCAGCTCGCCGCCGTCGACGACGCGCCGCATCACCTCGCGGATGTCCCAGGGCGCGCGCGAGCCGATCGGGACGACGTCGAGGATCTCCTCCGGGTCGCCGGCCGGCGGGCGCGACTCGATTCGCTCCCATGGCGGCGCCGGCGAGGGTGGCAGCGTCGCAACGATTTCGCGCAGGATCTGGAGTGCCTCTGCGTCGTCGGCGGCGAGGTGGTCGGCGACGCCGGACTTGCGGGCATGGACGTCCCCCCCGCCGAGCTCCTCCGCGGTCACCTCCTCCCCGGTCGCCGCCTTCACCAGCGGCGGCCCGCCGAGGAAGATCGTCCCCTGGTGGCGGACGATCACGGTCTCGTCGCTCATCGCCGGCACATAGGCGCCGCCGGCCGTGCAGGAACCCATCACCGCGGCGAGCTGCGGAATCCCCAGCGCCGACATGTTCGCCTGGTTGAAGAAGATGCGGCCGAAGTGCTCGCGGTCGGGGAAGACCTCATCCTGCATCGGCAGATAGGCCCCGCCGGAATCGACCAGATAGATGCAGGGGAGCCGGTTCTGCAGCGCCACCTCCTGCGCGCGAAGGTGCTTCTTCACCGTGACCGGGTAGTAGGTGCCGCCTTTGACGGTGGCGTCGTTGGCGACGACGACGCAGCGGCGGCCGCTGACGGTGCCGACACCGGCGACGACGCCCGCCCCCGGGGCCGCGTCCTCGTACATCCCGTGCGCGGCCAGCGGCGAGAGCTCGAGGAACGGCGTCCCCGGGTCGCAGAGCCCCGCGACCCGTTCGCGGGCGGTCAGCTTGCCGCGGCCGCGGTGGCGCTCGACCGCCTTCGGCCCGCCGCCGGCGCGCACCCGCTCCAGCTCCGCCTCCAGCTCGGCGATCAGCTCGAGGTGCTTCTCGCGCATGCCCGCGGCGGTTCCCTTGGTCACGCTCATCGCGGCGGGTTCTCCTTGAACGGGTCGTGCTCGGGGTGCCACTCGACCGGGCCGGCGATAAGGGTGTGCGAGCCGAGCGGCCGGCCTAGTACTTCCTGTGCCGCCCGCGCGGCTGCGAGCAGCTTGCCGAGGTCGACGCCGGTCTCGATCCCCATCTCCTCCAGCATCGAGACAAGGTCCTCGCTGGCGACGTTGCCGGTGGCGCCGGGCGGGACCGGGCAACCGCCGAGCTCGCCGAAGCTCGACTCGAAGGAGTCGACGCCAACCTCGAGCGCCGCCAGCACGTTGGCCAGCGCCTGGCCGCGGGTGTCATGGAAGTGGGCGGTGCGCTCGACCTCGGGCAGCTCCTCGGCGGCGCGCCGGAAGAACTCGCCGACCTGGACCGGGTTCGCCATCCCGGTGGTGTCGCCGAAGCCGATCTCAACCGCGCCGGCGGCCGAGAGCCGACGGGCAATCTCGAAGACCCGCTCGACCGGCACGTAACCCTCATATGGACAGCCGAAACTGGTACTGATCACGCCCTCGCAGCGCAGCCCTTCCTCGGTCGCGCGCGCCAGCACGTGTTCCAACCCGGTCAGCGACTCCTCGACCGAGCGGTTGACGTTGTGGCGGTTATGGGTCTCCGAGGCAGAGAGGAAGACGTTGACCTCGTCGATGCGGTCGCGCACCTCAAGCGCCGATTCCAGCCCGCGCATGTTCGGGACCAGGATCGAGACCGAGACCTCGTCGGGGATCTGCGCCCGCTCCAGCACCTCGCGCCCGTCGGCCAGTTGGGGCACCACGTCGGCGCGGACGAAGCTCGTCACCTCCAGCCGCCGCAGGCCAGTGTGCGCCAGCATCTCGACCAGCCGCACCTTGTCCTCGGTCGCGATCGTCTCCGGCTCGTTCTGGAAGCCGTCGCGCGGCCCGACCTCGCGGATGCGGACGGCGGACGGGATCACGTCAAGCCCCCAGGGCGCGGGCGATCACCATCTGCTGGACCTCGTCGGTCCCCTCGCCGATCGTGAGGATCTTGGCGTCGCGGTAGAAGCGGCAGACCGGGTACTCCTCGATGTAGCCGTAGCCGCCGTGGATCTGCACTGCCTCCTCGCAACAGCGCACCGCGAGGCGGCCGCTCTTCAGCTTCGCCTGGGCGGCGGTGAGGCTGAAGTTTTCGCCACGGTCCTTGAGGCGGGTGGCCTTGTAGACGAGCAGGCGGGTCGCCTCGATCTCGGTCGCCATGTCGGCGAGCTTGGCCTGGATCGACTGGAAGCGGGAGATCGACTGGCCGAACGCCTGGCGCTCCTTGGCGTAGGCAAGCGCCTCGTCGAGCGCGCCCTGGGCGAGGCCGACGCCCATCGCGGCAACGCCGATGCGGCCGATGTCGAGCACCTGCAGGAACTGGCGGAAGCCCATCCCGCGCGGGCCGAGCAGGTTTCCCTCCGGCACCCGGCAGTCGGTGAAGGTGAGCGGTCGCGTGTCCGAGGCGTTCCAGCCCATCTTCCGGTAAGGCTCGCCCTGCTCGTAGCCGGGGGTGCCGTTGGGGACGACCAGGTTGGAGATCTCGTCATCGCCGGTGCGGGCGGTGATGCAGACGACGCCGGAGATGTCGGTGCCGGCGTTGGTGATGAACTGCTTGGCGCCGTCGACCACCCATTCGCCGCCGTCGAGCCGCGCCTTGGTGCGGACGTTGCCGGCGTCGGAGCCGGCCTCGGGCTCGGTCAGGCCGAAGGCGCCGAGGATCTCCCCCGAGCAAAGCCGCGGCAGCCACTCGGCTTTCTGCTCCTCGGAGCCAAACAGGTAGATCGGCTGGGTGCCGAGCGAGGTGTGGGCGCAGAGGGTGATCGCGACCGAGGAATCGACGCGGGTCAGCTCCTCGACCGCGAGTGCGTAGGCGAGCGAGTCCCCTCCCCCGCCCCCGTATTCCTGGGGAAAGGGGATCCCCATTAGGTTGAGCTCGGCCAGCTTGGCGACGATCTCGTAGGGGAAGCGCTTCTCGCGATCGAGCTCCTCGGCGACCGGCGCCACCTCCTGGACGGCGAAGTCGCGCACGGTGCGCTGGATCAGGCGGTGCTCGTCGCCCAGCTCGAAGTCCATGCCCACAAGTTACCGAATTAGCGTTCTAAATTCGAAGACTTGTTCGGTTTTTGGCACACTTGTCGCAATGCCCGTGCCCTCTCCCCCAACCCGCCCGGCGCTGCGCGCCCGTTACGAGGCGCGGCGGCGCGAGGTGATCGACAGCGCCGCCAAGCTCTTTGCCGAGCGCGGCTACGACGGCACCTCGATGAGCGAGCTGACCGCGGCGACCGGTCTCGCCGCCGGCGGCCTCTACCACTACATCGAGGGCAAGGACGACCTGTTGATCGCGATCTGCGACGAGCTGCTGGAGCCGCTGCTGGCGCGAGCGCGAGAGATCGTCGCCACCGACGCGCCGCCGGTCGAGCAGCTCCGCGAGCTCGTCACCGCCTGGGTCGCCCACGTCGTCGCCCACCGCCACCACATGCTGGTCTTCACCCAGGAGCGCCAGGCGATCGAGCGCCAGCCCCGCTGGCGCCGCGTCCGCTCCCAGCGCAAGGCCTTCGAGAAGATCCTCGACGAAGTCCTCGCCCTCGGCGAGGCCGACGGCTCGATGACCTTCGCCGACCGCCGCCTCTCCCTCCTCGCCCTGCTCGGGATGGTCAACTACACCCCGCAGTGGGTGCGCCCGAACGGCCGTCTCTCCCCGGCGGAGATCGCCGACGGCTACTGCGCAATGGTGCTGGACGCCCGCTAAACCCCCAGCAGACTCGCCGGCACCACGGCCACCCCATCCGCTCGCCGGTACGCCTGTTCGCCGGTAGTGAGAATCATCGCGTCGATCAGCGAGTCCCCGAGGCGCTCGGTGAGCCAGCGCAGGTGGCGAACGTCACGGTCGCTGACATCGCGTGCGAGCTTGACCTCGATCGCGAGCACCCGACCGTCTTCCCGCTCGACGATCAGGTCGACCTCGTGCTCGCCTCCGCTGGTTCGCAGATGGAAGACCCGAGCCTCTGCAGCCTGGGCGTAGACCCGGACCGAAAGGGTGCAGAGCGACTCGAAAAGCGCGCCAAGCAGCGTGCCGCCCCGCGGGATTGGAGGACCGACCTCTCCGCCGGTGAGGAGCGCCTCGGCGTCGAGACCGAGGAGCCGAGCTGCGAGCGCCGGATCGGCAAGCTGGTGCTTTGGCGGGCTCGAGAGACGCCGGATGCGATTCCGGGTCGGCATCCAGGCGGGGACCGGATCCACCACCCAAAGTCGCTCGAGGATGTCTCGATACGGCTGAGTGGTGGTCTTGGCGGGCTTGTCGCCTTCTCCACCGGTCGCCGCGTCGCGGATGGTCTCGAATGAAGCGGTGGTCGAGGAAGCGGCCGCGTAAGCGGTCATCCAGCGACGCAGGGCCGTCGGATTCCTGAGCGAATGCCCCAGTTCGGGGAAGTCGCGATCGACGATGCGATCCAGGTAGCCATCCAGCTGGGCCCGCAGGGGGCGACCGGCGAGGCGGCGCATCCCGGGGAATCCCGACTGCAGGATCTCGTTGACGTAGTCGGCCAACCTCAGCTCGGTGCGCCCCCTCACCCCGGGATGCCCGCCGCGCAGCAACTCGCGGAGGCTTACGGAAGGCTTCTCTATCGCGCGCTCGGACAAGCTCAGCGGCCGCATCCGGACGCTGACGATTCGGCCCGCTCCGGAATGGGTCTCCACCCCCGACAGAGACGCCGAGCCGGTGAGGAGAAACCGGCCGGGCTCGACGCCGGCGTCGACTGCTCGGCGTACGAGATCCCAGCACTCCGGTACGTGCTGCCACTCGTCGATGAGGATCGGGGGAGGGAAATCAAGAAGGCGGGAGGGATCCGCGAGGGCGATGCTGCGCTGCGCAGGGTCATCGAGGGCATGGATGGTGGCGGCGCGTCGGGTAGCGATGGCCGTCTTGCCCACCCCTTTTGCACCGACGATCGCAACGGCGGGCAGCGAGTCCGCCAGCTCTCCTAGCTCCTCGTCCACTGCTCTTTGCAGGAAGGGCTGAAATGATCCGCGGGCCACGAAAATCTAGACTACCAAAATG
>JBQCEW010000223.1:0-7860 GCA_051959815.1 Solirubrobacterales bacterium | reverse complement strand
AGCGTCTCGCCGGTGGCGTGCCAGCGGCGGGCACCGAGGTCGTACTCGCTGGCCTCGACCTTCGCGTCGTGCTGCGGGAGCACCGCCTCGAGCACCTTGAGGCCCTCGGCGACCACCTCGGGGCCGATGCCGTCGCCTGCCACCACTGCCAGCTTGATGTCGCGCGCCATGCGGGGAGCCTAGGTCGCTGTCCAGCATGCGGCCACGCCGTCCCGGATAGCGGGACGGTCAGGCGGCGGCGTTCTCCGGCAGCAGCGGGGTGAGGCGCAGCATGGCCAGCGCCCCCAGCAGCGGCCCGGCCGCGAGGCTGGCCACGGCGAACGGCCACCCGCGGGCGTCGGCGACCAGCGGCGTGACCTGGATGGTCACCGCGCTGACCAGGAAACCGACCGAGGTCTGGAACGCCAGGGCGGTGCCGAGGTAGTGGCTGTCCACCACCGAGGTGGTGCAGGTGGAGAACATGGCCGAGTCGGCGATGACCGCGGCGCCCCAGAGCAGCAGCACCGGCACCAGCAGCAGCGGGGAGCGCCCGAACGTGACGGCCGCCAGCAGGCAGCACGCCCCGCTCACCGCCATCGCGCCGGCAGCGAACCGCGCCCTCCCCCAGCGGTCGCCCAGCCGGCCGCCGAGCACGCAGCCGGCCGCACCGCACGCGCCCAGCGCCAGGAACGCCAGCAGCGCGCGCACCGGCGCCGCGACGTCGACGCCCCGGGCGGCGAAACTGGCAGCCAGGAACGTCGGCAGCCACGTCCACACCGCGTAGAGCTCCCACATGTGCCCGACGTAGCCGAGGTTGGCCAGCCGCGGCCCGCGCTCGCGGACCAGGCCCAGCACCACGCGCGGGTGCAGCCCGGTGGACCGGGAGGCGTAGGGGCCGACCTCGGTGCGCGTCAGGATGAGCGCGGCCAGGGCGGCCAGCGCGGCGGCCACCCACAGCCCCTCCCGCCAGGCCGAGCCGAGCGAGCCGCCGATCAGGTGCGGCAGGGTGCTGCCGAGGGTGAGCGCCCCGACGACCAGGCCGAGCGCCGCCCCGCGCCCCTCGAGGAACCAGCTGCTGGCCAGCTTCAGGCCCACCGGGTAGACCCCGGCCAGGGCCAGCCCGGTGAGGAAGCGCAGGGGCACCGCGACAACCACCCCGTGCGCGAGCAGGGGCAGCGCGGCGGTGGTGGCGGCCGCGACCAGCGCGCTCACCGCGGCCAGCTTGGGCGGGTGGACGACGTCGGGCAGGTTGAGCGCGGCCGAGGTGAGCGCTCCGACGACGAAGCCGAGCTGCACCGCGGTGGTGAGCAGGGTCGCCTGGGCCGAGGAGAGGTGCCACTGCTGGCGCAGCGCCGGCGCCGCGGCGGAGGCGGCGAACCAGGTACCCATGGCCAGGACCTGCGCGAGGCCCACCAGCAGGAGCTGGCGGGTGGGGCTGCGCTGGGTCGCTCTGGTGCGGGCGGACGTCGTCGTCACGGAGGGGAAGTGTGCTCGCTGCGGGGCGGCAGGGGAACAGCGGGCCGGGCCTTCGACGGTCATCGGACCGCCGGCCGCCACCGGTTCTGCACGGGCACGGTCAACGGCGCTGGTGACGGCGGCGGCCAGCGGCGGTCCGGCCTACGCGGCCGGGTGCGTTCGCATGGGTGTCACACCCATACGCATCTATGCCTATGGGTGTGACACCCATGCGAGCCGATCCGCACGAATGGACCACCCATGCCCTACGGATGGACGTGAGGGGACCCCTGACCCGCGACTAGACGGGTGTGGGGTCCCCTCACGCAGACCGTGCTCAGTCGTGCCGGGCCAGCCACGCGGAGACGGCGGCGGCGTAGGCCTCGCGCTCCTCCCACATGGGGAGGTGGCTGGACTCCTCGAAGATCTGCTGCTCGGTCCGCTCGATGCCGGCCTTGAGCGGCTCCTGCAGCGCCGGCGTGGCTTCGTCGTGGCGGCCGGAGAGCAGCAGGGTGGGGACGTCGATCAGGTGGAGGCGGTCCTTGCTCTGCCAGTCGCGGATCGAGCCGATGACGTGGAACTCCGAGGGCGCGGCTATGCACTGAGAGGTACGTCTCCTGGAGCGCGACGCGGCCGGAGACACAAGGGAGCCCCTGCCGCGACGGGGGGACACGTGGACACGGCAGGGGCTCCGGTCAGGAACCTAGCGGGTCGGCTTCTGCTCGACCTCAGACCTGCCGGATCTCATACCAGGCAAGTTCCCGCTCAGGTTCTGACGCGTACCAGGCAAATGTTCCCACCGCGAGGTCCTTAAGTCGCCGCTTCGCTGGCCCCGCATTGCGGTCGAGAAAGGCAGAAAGGAACCGACAGGAGGCAATAGGAATACGCTGATCTTGCGCCCATCGCAGCAGCTGATTCTTCCGGTCCGCCGTCACGGGTCCATCGGTGGCGACGGCTTCCACGATCCAGAACTCGACAAAGTCCGGCTGCAAGTCCGCAATCAGCGCATCGGGAAGCAGATTGTTGGAATCTAGAGTCAATCTCAGAGCGCGCAGCCGCGCGGCGTCAGCCACATAGACCTTATCACCAGGCTCCGATATAGATAGAACCACCGGGTCCGTCAACCGCGCTGGGGCCCATTGCTCGATGACGCCCTTGAGAATAAGGGACGCGTCACCCGGTTCCAGGTATCGAATCGTTCGATCCGGAAGCGTGACGCTCACGGCATGATCCGCGCGTTCGCGGTCCCGCAGAGTGGCGACACGCAGCCGATCTGTCGGATTCATTCGAGCATCGCGCCACGCCTCGATGGCGCGTTCCAAGGCGACCCCCACGAGTGCAGGGTCGAATAGATCAGCGAAGCCCTGCGTAAGAGCCCAGCGCGGGCGGTTACTAGTGGTCTTCACTCCGGGCCGAACACGTAAAGCGTTGTGATCCAACCAGGCCGGGAAAGTCTCGTCGCGAAGGGTCTCCCTCGTATTATCGCGGTACCACGGCTCTACGCCAGCCCCGGACAGCCCCCAGGAGGTCTGCAATTGGTCAACGTGCCTTCGGTCTCGGAGTGCAGCGCTCCGCCACGCCGCACGCTCCTCGGCTGAGTCCCGAGCGTAGACAGCATCGCTCATCCAGAGACAGGTGCTCGGGCGAACCCACACCGCCTCCTCAGGCGCCTCACCTAGATCTGGAACGACAGCGTCGACGTACAACGTTGCCGCAAGGGCTGCGGCAGCGAGCGGGTTGTTTAGCACAGCGTCAAAGGCCGCTCTCGGAAAGATGACACCGAGGCGGTCCTGAATGCCGGCACGCGAAAGTAGGTCACGCATTGCTAGGCCCCCGGCCGATAGGCCTCGGCAACCGCTCTATCTAGGGCGTCGCCTGACAGCCCTCGCCATCCGGTGATGACGTCAGCCGACGGGAACGGAAGCGAATCCAACTCGTACGCACTGATCGCGACTGATCCGGTAAGGCACCGGATAACGCGGTCAATCGTGGGGGTAGAAAGGACTTCGGCAAGAGTGGGAGCATCCAGCACCGGCACCTCTGCGGTAGCCCGAAGGACGTTGACGTGATTCTCCACGACTACCCGTCCACCCCATTCGACAAGGTCATCGGCACTCAGGTGGGCTACCACGAGTCTCCTGGTCTGCTCGGGCGCCGTTGTCCGCTGCACGAGGACCGAAGGCTCCTTGAGCGTGAGGACCTCCTCGTCTCGCTCGCGCATTCGTAGGTAGCGGTAGTGGTCCCTTGCGGGATCGCGATGTAACCGCCCCCCGTCGACGTCTGCGGCCCATACCACCGGGACGTAAGTTCCCCCGCCAGCAACTCGTCTAGAGAGATCCGCGGCACGCCTGTTCCAGACCAGAGGACCCGTGGAACACCGGTAACCGAGATCGGAAAGCCGGAGAGGCATCGCGGCTGCCGCCCCAGCAGCGGGCGCATCGTCTGCTCGCCGCGGGAGGAGCCAAGGCAACGCACCTCGCGGCGAACTGACCTTCGCCACATCGGACGTTCTCTGGTCGACGCTCTGCACAAGCGTTCGCCGCGCGCGCTGCCGGGTGAACACCGCCAAGCAAGTCTCTTGCAACACGTCTGCGAACGTGCCGTCACGGTCCGCAACGAAGGCGACCTCGCGTAGAGGCGCGTCCGCGGACAAAGCCTGCCGGAGACGAGAGAAGTAGAGCCCGCTTGTAAAGCTGGTGGGGACGAGCGCGGCCAGCACGCCCTTGTCGTCGAGAGACTCCAGCGCCGCACCCATAAACAGTCCGTACAGGTTCGCGTGTCCATAAAGGACGTGAGCCCACCGCTGCCGTTCAGCGTCGGTCAGCCGAACGCGACCATAAGGCGGGTTCATGATCACTACACGCGCTGGGCGCTGGGAGGCTGCTAGCCCGTCACCCACTCTCGCAAGCGAAGGGAGCGGCCGCCGACGTCGGGCAGGAACCGAGGACAGGAGGGGAAGGGCCTCGGCAGCGAGGACAACGTTCGCCAGGAGCACCGCAGCAGGGTCGGCGTCGACGCCCTCGATCATGCTCGGCAGCCCTGCGAGGGCGACCTGCGCGTCAACGCGCGCTGCGGCGCGCACATGCTCGCGCAGAGCGGGCAACAGGAGAGCCCCGCCGCCGCAGGCGGGGTCGCGGACCAGACCCCGCATCGTTGCTGCCCGCTGGCCGTGACCCACCGATCGCCGGGCCATGTCCCAGAGGTGGGCGGCCAAAGACGAGGGGGTGTAGTGGCGGCCGTGCCGCGACCGCACTCCGGGTGAGAGGGCGGCAACGTAGGCGGCGCCCAGCCCCTCGGCCGACACCTCGCCGACTCCGCTCCAGGTGTCCTCGGCCGACTCAGCGGCTGCGAGGAGGGAAACGTCTAGCCCCTCGACCGCCTCGCTGAGGGTCAACCATCGCCCATCCAGGCCCGCCTCGCGTGCTCGCGTTTCCCACCAGTCAGGAAGGGATGCGAGCACGCGGGCAGCGGCGGGCGGGATGCGCCCGGCCGGGTCGGCATCGCCTAAAGGCGAGCGGGAACCGCGAGCGCCCAGGCTGCGGGCGGCGAGGGTCTCAGCGGTCACGGCGGCGAGTCTATGGGCGCTCACCGTCAGTCGCGGCTCACTCCGGCGGGTGGAGCGCTGAGGGGGCGACGGACGCCAACGCGGCAGCCTGCTCCGGGTAGGGCGTGAGGCGGTGGCGCCGGACGTAGAGGTGGGCGCGGATTCTCAGGGCCGCTCGGTCCCGAGGGCGGGCGTGATCCGGGAGCGCGTTGATGTAGGCGACGAACCCGGCGCGGTGGTCGACGTGCTCGGGCGCAGGGGTCGGGGGCGCGACCGGACGAGCGAGGCGGCGGCTCATGCGCCGGGCCTCGACCAGCGGGCGCGGGCCGCGCGCCGGGAGCGCTCGGTCTGCGAGCCGGGCGCCGCGGGCGTCAGGCGGCCGAGGATCGTCGCCGCGGAGGTTCGGGCTAGGCGGGCCTCGACCGCGGCCGGGTGGGCGACGATCTGCCCGGTAGAGCCGCGTGAGACGTAGCCCGCTTCAGCCGCGACGGCGTCGAGGCGGTCGGCGGCGGTCTCCAGCGCGCAGGCGTGCCAGAGCGAGCCGGACTGAGCGGCGGTCATCGAGTCGCCGAGTTCCTCGGAGACGCCGAGGAAGGTCTCCCGGGCGTTCTCGGTCCACTCCGAGGGCAGATCGGAGGCGTTGGCGAAGGGGTCAGGGGCGGGGTTTGTGGGCTTCATTCGTGCCTCTCAGGGGTGGCTAGTGGATCTCGAAAACCAGGGCAGTACCGGCTCAGAGGGTCTGGCGCTATGCCGCTCGGTCTCATGGGGAAGGGCGGGAGGGGGAGTCCCCGCCCAGGGGGTCAGGGGCGGAGACCAGGGTGCGGCTCGGGCGGGCGGCGGCGGCGCGGCTGCGCTGCGTTGCCTTCGGCGCTGCTCTTGCGCGCGTGATGCGCTCGACACAACGCCTGAAGATTCGACTCGTCGTGATCGTCGCCGCGCTCGATGTGGTCGACTTGATTAGCCCACGCGCCACAGAGCGCGCCGGTCGCGTCGCGGTGCTGGCAGCGGTAGCCGTCGCGCCGGAGCACGCGGTCGCGCCGCGTGCTCCAGTCGCGAGGGAGTCGCCGTCGACGGTCACTCGTCTCCCAACCCATCAGCGCGCCGCGAGGCTGCGAGGCGCCGCCTTGCCGAGCACCCTTCGGCGGGAGCGGGTAGTCCCCTCCTGGGGAGCCCGGCGGGGGGTCGCGGTGGACAGGGCCGCCCGGATCTCCGACGCGCGGTCGGGGACGTCGGGATTCACGGTGAAGAGGAGGTGACGGGCGCGGTAGCCGCTCAGGCTCACCCGGAACTCGCCGGAAGGCAGGGGCTCCACCGGGGCGGCGAGGAGCGTCCCAACCTCGACCGCGTCCTCCTCGGCCGGGAAGAGGATCGAGACGTCGGCCGTGCCCTTCCCGCCGCGGATCTTCGTCCGGCCCGTGTTCCCGACGAGCGCGGCCAGGGTGGTGACAGCGTCCCGATCACGCGCCCACGACACGCCGTCGGAGGTCGACGCCTCGACGGTCTCCTCCGGCGCTCGGTAGTGGCGCCCGCTGCTCGGCGGGCCGACCGGCACCATCGGGCGACGACCGACGCCGAGCGCGTCGACATAGGCCGAGACCAGAGCGGTGCGCAGGAGCGCGGCGCGGTCGAGGAAGCCACCGGCAGCGGTCGGCGCGAGGCACGCCGGAGGAAGGATCGGGAAGGCGGCGACCTTCGCGCCGAGACGGGAGCGCGTCGAGATCCAGTCGCGCGGGACGACGACGCCGGGGACGCTCGCCGCGTGACGGCAGGCGGTGACGATCTGCCGCACGTAGGCGTCGACCTCGCTGCGAGCGGCGGGCGAGAGCGCGGCCACTTCGTCGGCGCCCAGGACGCGCACGAGGACGGCGTCGACGGCTTCCGGCGACAGGGTCGAGGGGGTAGGGGCGGGGGTCATGCGAAGCCCTCCAGGGCCTAGGGGATGGGGTGAAGCGGGGAGCCAGGAGAGGCGGGACGCGGCGACGGCGCCCCGCCTCTCCGACGGCTAGTAGGAGCGCCCTCGGGCGCGGCGAGCGATCTCGGCGGCCTCGTCCTCGGCGCCGAAGGACTCGGCGGAGACCATGCGCGACAGGTACTCGGTCAGGGTGATTCCCTCGCGGGCGGCCATGCGCTCGAAGTGCTCGCGGTCCCGCGGGCGGATCTCCTCCGGCGTGCGCGGCGGGGGCGCCTGCTCGACGGCGTCCCGGACGATCTGCTCGATGTTGTCCCGGTGGCCGGTCACTGCCCGGCCTCCCCATCGACGAGAGCGACGAGGGCCGGGACCGGGAAGCCCTCGACGATCTTTCGCAGATGCGCGAGCGTCGTCGAGTCGGCGACCAGGCCGCCGCCGGGGAGTGAGACGTCGTGCCGCCAGTGCAGCGGGCGGACCTTCGCGCCGGAGGAGAAGGGCGCGCCGATACCGGGCGAGCCCGCGGCGGAGTAGGCGGCTTCGCGCGCCGACAGCGCGTCGGAGACCTCGGCCAGCGCCGCCTTCAAGCGCTCGTGCTGCTCCAGCGTGATCCGGGCAGCCAGCCGGGCGACCTCGTCGCGGTGCACGATCCGGTGCAGACCCTCGACGTCGAGGGCCAGGCGGTGCGTCGCGTCGACGTGCGCACGGAGAGCGCCCTCGGCGACCTCGACCGCGCGGGCAAGGGCGGCGCGCTCCTCGTCGACGTCGTCGCCGGGGTCGAGGCCGCGCCGGACCTGGCGGCGCACGTCGGCGTCGTGGTCCGCGACCGCCTCGCGGGCGCTGCGGATCTGCTCGAACAGGTCGCGGCCCTTGGCGTTGGCGGCGTCGAGAGCGGCGGCGGCCTCGGCCAGCGCCGGAGGACACTCCGGGTGGGCGGCGAGCCACGCCGGGACCAGCGGCGCGCTGCTCCCGGCCT
>JBQCEW010000222.1:0-7230 GCA_051959815.1 Solirubrobacterales bacterium | reverse complement strand
GTTAACGAGCCCGGCCCTGACCCCGCCCTTAATCGAGAGCTGTAGATCCGAGACCGGGAACGGGGGCAGATCGTCGAAGGTGGTGGTGATCTGACCCGTCTTCGGGTCGAGGTCGAAGCGGCCAGGGAGCTTCACCCGCAGGCCGCGCGACGGGTCTTCGATCACGAAGTACATCGCGAGGAAGGTGTGGAATGGGTTTTCGCCCTGCTTGGCGATGTAGATGTAGCCGTGCATCGGTTCGTCGGGGGGAAGCAGCGGCGTGTGGATCGTCAGTTCTCCGTACTGCGAGGAGTCAGGGCAGGTCACCGGGTCGTTGGTGCCGAGGCCGATCTCGGCTTCGGTGCAGCCGCTGAGGCCTTGGGCCGCCGAGGTCGAGAGCGTCATCCCGGCGGGGAAGGTGATCACCGCCTTCTTCATCGGCGGCGTGTCGATGCCGTGGATGCTTCCGTTCTGCGCGTAGAGTTCTTCGGCGTTTTCGACCGTCTGGTCGCGCTGGGGGACTTCAAGGTCGACCTTGAGACCGGTCGGCCCTCCCGCCGCGCGGCTGGTCGGCTGCAGCGAGACGTCGGGGTGGAAGCGCATCCGTTCGTCTTCGCAGCCGCTGACGTCGAGATGGTTTTCGGTTTCCAGCGGCGTGGTGAACTGGCCTGGGTCCTTCCAGGAGTCGACGCTGATCTGGAAGCCGCCGTTGTCGACACCGCAATCCGAGGGGTTGGTGAAGAAGGGTTTGATCGGAGCCGTGAAGGGCGCGCCGAAGGGCGGGGTTCCCTGGTTGACCGTGCCATCCGGGTTCAGTACCGGCGAGTGGCCGCGAAAGACGTCGTGGGCGGGATCGCCGGGGACGCCCCACTGGGTGAAGCGCACGCTCCGGATCGGGAAGATCTCGGAGTTGTAGGGGGTTTCGGTGCGGATCGCATACCCCTTGGACGGGTCGAGCGAGGCGTAGACGTGGCCGATCGCGAAGCCGCCGAACTGGAAGCCGAAGTCGGCCGGCACGCCCTTCGGCGGTTCCAGGTTGTAGACCGCGGCGCGGCTGAAAGCGATTCCCAGGTCACCTTCCGAGACCCCACCGTTCCCGTCGGCGCCTGCCCCCAGCTGGACGTCGATCGTCCCCACCTGGGTGTCCGGCGGACAGCCGGTCTCCTGCTGGGTGTCCTGGCCGACATTGAGGAATTCCAGGGGTTTGCACTTGGGAACCGCCTCGGGGTTGCCGATCAGGCCCCGCGGCAGCGTCACGACCACGTTCCGCAGCCGGCCGCCGGCCGGAGAAAGGAAGGCATTGTGAGGAGCCCCCACGTTTTCTCCGAAGCGCTCGTTGAGGTCGAAGTTGAGCCGGAAGTCCCCTGGATGCCCGGCTGCCTGCCGGTAGGGCGCGCCATCGGCGGGGAATGGTTCGTCGAAGACGTCGTTGGCATAGGTCGAGGGGTTGACCCCGAATTCTTCACTGGCTTTGCCGAACGGGACCTGGTTTTCCACCACCGCCGGGGTGGGGTCGCCGCCCCCGGAGACGGTGACGGTGTTGGTGCCGGTGCCGGCGGCACTGGGGCTGACCCGGAAATCGACGATGATCATCGGGCCGGCGGGGACGACGCCGCCGAGTTCCTCGGCGAGGCCGTCGTCGAGCGCCGGCACGGGAGCCGTCGTCATCGTGCAGGTGATCGTCCCCGTGCCGACCCCGCCGCAAGCGGCACCGGTCCTGCCTTCGGTGCTGGTCGGAGCGAACCCTGCGTACGCATTCACGGCCGTTGCCAGCACTCCAGCCGGCAGTTGGTCGACGATTTTGGCAAACGGTTCGGTGCTCGGCGAGCTGCCATAGCTGCGCGTGTAGAGGACTATCTCCCCCTTGCCGCCCGGTTCGAGGGTGGAGGGCCCCCATTCGGCCCGGGTCCACCACTTGACCTCGGCCGAGGCAGGCTGGGCAACCCACATGGAGATCAGGGCCGCCAGCAGCAACATCGCCTTCAGCAGCTTCACTTCGCACCTCCACGCTTGTGATTGGCTCTGGCGCCGCGCCCATGGTGCTTGCACGCGTGCCTGTGGCGCCTGTGCCTGCACCCTCGCCTCGCCGGCGGGTTGCCTGGCCCCGAGAAGGTGGAGCTGGCCGTGTTCGGTAGGGGCGGGGTGACCACCAGCGGCCCCTGGCAGGAGTCCTCGACGCAATGCGCCGGCGGGGGCTTCGGCGGGAAGCCGGCGCTGCCGACCCGCGCGTCGTAGACGTTGCCGTAGGTGTCGCGCTCGTTGCCGGTGATCGCGACCCCGCCCTCCGAGAAGAAGAGGCTGCGGCCGTCGGGCGAGAAGCCCCAGACGCTCGGCGTGCCGCTCAGCGAGTCCTGGAATTCCGATTCGCCGTCGGTGACCAGGCGGATCAGGCCGTCGTGCCACTCGTAGACGTCGAAGCGGCCGTTGATGTCCTGGGGGACGAGCTTCGCGTCGGTGGCGAAGGCGATCGTCTGCCCGTCGGTCGAGATCGCCGGGCGGTTGCTGGCGAGCGCTATACGCGGAACCGCAAGACCGCCGGAAGCTGGGTCCGTGCAGCTCACGCATTCCACCACCCCGGTGTCGTCGTCGTAGCGGTAGAGCTGGGTGAAGGCGGCGCCGCCTGCGCCGAAGTCCCCATCCCAGCCGGTATCGTCGGCGCTCGAGACATCCGGGAGAGTGGACTTGAAGATCATCTGGCTGCCGCTCTCGTCGGTCTTTAACGGGGTCGGTCCGCTGGTACCGATGCCTCGAACCTCGCTCTTGTCGGCGACGAAGCCGATCCCGCGCTCCCGCCAGACATAGATCCCGCATTCGACCTGCGAAGGGGAGGCGGGGGGAACCGGGCCGCAGAAGTAGACGTGGGAGAGGTCGGGCGAGGCCGTGCCTTCGCTGATTTTGTAACCCGAGCCGCAGCTGAGGCATTCTTCGCCTTTGCCGTCGCTCCAGCGGTAGAGATCCCCTCCCTTGGTGAAGAGCAGCTCGGTGCCGGCGCCGTTGGCGCGCAGGAACCGCGCCGGAGCGCTTTGTTCGCCGGAGACCCGCGTGATCGCACCGGTTTCCGGCGCCACCATGTAGATGCCGCGCGGGGCGCCGCATTCCGTGTCGCCGGAGCTGTAGAGGAAGATCCGCGAGGCGTCGGAGTTGACCCAGGTCTTCACCTCTTCCGCGTCGTCTCCCTTATTATCCTGGTTGATCTGCGAGTAGCCGCAGGCGGGGACGGGGACGGATTCGGCGCTGCCGTCGGGCTGGTAGAGGGTCAGCGGGTACTGGCCCGCGGGGCTTGCGCTGCCGCCGCCGACAACGACACGGCCGCCGCTTGCCACCTTGGAGGCTTCGACGAGGACGTTGGCGTCGGCGCTGGCGGAGAAGGTGGCCAGCGTGGTGACGTTCTGGCTTTCGTCGACCGCGATCAGTCTTCTCTGGAAATGGGCGAAGAGGATCGCCCGCGCCGAGGTCATGATCGCGTGGGAGAAGTCGGGCGTGAAGGAGAAGGGAGCGCTGAACCAGTCGTTGCCGTCGGAGGGCAGCTGCGACGCGGGGGGGAGGAGGCTACGGGAGCTCCAGCCGGTTGGGCTGTAGGTGGCGACGAAGCTGCTGAGGGCGCCCGTGGAGGATTGCGGGCCGCCGTTGGGCGTCTCCCAGAAGACCCGGTTGCCGTCGGGGGAGACGGAGATCCAGGGTTCGTTCTTGGCGGCGGAATAGACTGATTGGTTGCCCTTTTCGGGCGTGTTGACCAGCTCGTAGCCGCGGGCCGGCCAGCCGGCTTCCATCTCGGCGGTCTGCGATGCGTCGGGCCGCGTCTCGAGCACCATGTCCGGCCCATCGGTGGTGCCGGCGGCGTTGGCGGCGACGAGGCGGAAGTGGTAGGTGGTGCCGGGCTGCAGGCCGGAGATTCGCTCGCTGACCTTGCCGGAGCCGAAGCCGGACCCCGCGTCGCCGTCCTGGGAGGCTGGGACCGAAGAGCCGTAGCTTTCGTCGGGCCCGTACTCGAAGTAGTAGGTGGTGGCGGAGTTTTTGGGGTCCACATAACCAGCCAGGCAGGCACTGGTTGGGGTGAGGCAGCCGGCTGCCAGGGTAAGGAGGACGGGTGGCGCGGGCGGAGTGGTGAACTGGATCTCTTCGGATTGATTTGGACCACCGGTTTCGTTGGTTGCCACCAGCCGGACGAAGTAATGGGTGTTGGGGCGTAGGCCGGTGAGGCCGGCACTGACTTCGGTCGCCCCGGCGCCAGCTTCGACCGTCTGGTCTTCGCCGACCGGACTCCAGTTTTCTTCAAGGGAATCGTCAGTGGTGTATTCGAAGCGCCATTTGGCGTCGGAGCCGTTGGGGTCGACGGTGCCCGAGAGGTGGGCACCGGTTGGCGTCAGAGACGAGGCCGGGTCGATCGTAAGCACCGCCTGGGGCAGGCCGGGGGTGGTGAAGTTGATGACGTTCGAGGAGGTGTTGATCGCGCCGTTTTCGGAGTTGACGGCTTGGAGGCGGACTTCGTAGGTGGTGTTCTGCGACAAAGCACTTACTTCGGTGGAGACCGCTTCGTCGGAGGTCCCCGAGCCGCCTTCTTCGAGCGGGGTCGAGGTCCAGATCTTCGTTCTCTGCCGCCGGTACTGAAAGCGCCAGGAGCTCGGCACGCCCTGCGGGTTGACGGTGCCGTTGAGGGTTGCGGTGCTGTCGACGGCGGTGATCGAGACCCCGCTGGCGGCCTCGGTGGCGCCGCGCGAAAGTTTGAGCGTGCCCCCGTCGACGGCGGTGGCGACGGTGCCCTTGGGGATCCCCGTCCCGTAGACGGGATCGCCAACCCCGACGCTGCCGTTCGTCGGGTTGAAGTTGGTGACGGTTTTGGAACCCGAAACGAGCGAGGCGCCACTGGCATCGAAACCGTTACTACCGGCCCAAATGAGTGTTTCGCCGCTGACGGATACGATCACGGCATCGGCCGAGAGTCCTTCGCCGGCGATCGATTCGCCTGGTGAGAAGGTGCCGCTGTCGATGGTCACGTGTTCAATGACGCCTCCCTGCTTCACGTCGCCGGTACCGGTGCCGAGGAGAGAGAGGTCGCCGGTAGCTGTGGCGGGTTCGCCGGCGAGATCGGTGACAGCACCTACGGCGACATCCGGCGCCGTGACCGTAGCCTCAGGCCCGAAGGCCTCGACTGACCCTTTGGCCTTGTCAGCGACATAAACGTTGCCGTTAGATTCGTCAACGGCGACAGCGCGTGGTCCCTCGGAGAGGATTGAGAGCCCGAAGCTTTCCTTTAGGCTCCCTTCCGTGTCGTAGCGGGAGACATAGGAGGCACCTGGGTCTCCAACTCCCTCGATCGCATAGACGGCATCGGAGCTGCGGTCTACTTCGACGGCGTTGTCCGCCCCCGAGTTCGCCGCTCGCCAGCGCAGGCTTCCGTCGGGTTCGATCCTGCCGAGCTGGGCCGGCGGGTAGGTGACAGCGTAGATGCCGCCTTGGGAGTCCAGAGCGAGGTCAGCGAGACTCAACGGAGCAAAATGTTCATCCACAACGATCTTGCTCGAGATCACTTCCGACTTCGGTTCCGGGAAGGTGAGGACCCAGATCTGGTGAGTCGCATTTCCTCCACCTGGAAGCGTGATCGACCCTTCCCCCGCCGTGCGCAGCGCGCCTGCGCTATCGACTGCGAGCCCCAGAATGCCGTTGGCAGTCCAAGGGGCATAAAGACTCCCGGTCATCGAATACAGATATGAACCGCTGGCGGATAGGGCGATGATCGATGAGTCGTACGTGTGCTGTCGACCCCTGTCCAGCACGTAGATCGTGCCCTGACGAGGCCCGCCACTGTTGTCAATGGCAATTGGAGCAAGGCTGATGTCACCTGAGCTGTCCCGGAAGTCGAAGGCTCCCTTCGGGGTGTTGGAGCCATCGATGACGCCGAGGAAGGTGCCGTTGGGTTTGAAGATGTCGATGACATCGTTTTCGGCATCGACTGCATAGAGATCGCCGGTGCTCTGGTTTACATCTAGGGCTATTGGAGCGAAGGGACCCTTCGGCGTCGCGCTCGGCGGAGGGGCGAGGGAGCCGATGAAGGGGTGGTCGTTCACGGTGGCCGCGCCGGCCCGTGCGGCGCCGAGGAGGGTAAGGGCGAAGGCGAGGCTGGCGAGGGCAAGAAGGGCCGGGCGCCGGCGCGCAGAGCCCTTGGTCATGGCTGCAAACAGGTCCCTTGCCTTCAACTCGACTCTCCTTGTCCCTGGGGCCCCCTGGTGGCCCGTGTTTCCGGGTGCGGCCTTCTCTCGCCGGCCCGCTGTCGCGACGGCTAATAGCCGCCCTTTGGAAAAACAGCGGTACTGTAGACGATTGCAAATGGTTATGTCAAGGATGGATACTGGTTCCACTAAGGCGGCCCATTTCGGCGAGGGAAAACAGCTGTCTTCGATAAACGAAGAGATGGCTTCCGGCGGCTCCGCCGCCGGCTAACCGCATCAGCACGCCGTGGGAACTGCTCAGAGCGCGGTTAAGCGCCGCGCCTCGCTCGCGCCCATGTACGGGGCGAGGAGAAACTGGCTCAGGTCCGGCAGCAGGCCGGGAAGGTCGTCGGCCTCGCCGGCGAGGACGTGGCGGGCGATCATCGAGTTGACCGCGCCGAGGAAGCCGCGCTCGGCGGTGTCCGGAAGCGTGTCCGGGTCCCTCAGCAGGATCCGCCCCTCCCGCAGGTAAGGGACCATTTCCTCGACCGCGGCCCGGTGGCGCCTGGCGATCTCGGGCCCGGCGGCGAACGGCTCGGCGGTGAGGAGGCGCGCCAGGTCGGGCAGCTCGCTGAACTCATCGAGCAGCGCCGCGAGCACGGCGTGGACCCGCTCGGGCCAACCGCGCTGCGATCCCCAGGCCTCGATCACGATCGGGCGGACCTCCCCCACTCCGTACTCGAAGGCGGCGACGCAGACGTCCTCGATCGTCTCGAAGAACTTGTAGAAGGTGCGGCTGGAAACGGCGGCGCCCTCGGTGACCGCGGTGATCGTCGCCCCCGAATAGCCGACCTCGGCGACCAGGTGCGTAAAGGAGGCGATCAGCCGCTGCCGCTGGTTGCGGTCGACGAACTCCTGCGGCAGTCCGTGGCGCCCGTGCGGGAGCAGAGCGAGCTCGTCGGGCTCATGCGGATTTTCCGCGGGGGGATCGCTCGGCACGGGGGGATGATCTTAAACGCTCCCCCACCTGCTAGATCAGCTCGAGCAGCCCCGCCTCGGCGCCGAAATACGCGCTTACCCCGAGGAAGAGCAGTTCCGGCAGCTG
>JBQCEW010000221.1:0-4507 GCA_051959815.1 Solirubrobacterales bacterium | reverse complement strand
AGGATCCGCAGTGGCAGCAGCGGCGTCGCCGCCGGCAGTGGGCCCTTGCCGCCGAGCACAAGTCCGCGCTGCTGGGCATACGTCTCGAAGAAGGCGTCAGCGGCCTTCGAGTCGGCGATCGCGAAGACGATCAGCAGACCGACGATGACGACGCCGACCAGAGCCGCGAGCCCGATCGCCGGTCCCACGACCGCCGAACCCACGGCCGCTCCGATCAGCGCGAAGGCCCCGATCAGGATCGCGGTCAGCGGCTTGCGCAGCAGCCGCTTGAAGTGGAACCCGCGCAGGTCGTTGGCGTCGTCGGGGACGTTTGCCGCCGCCGTGTGTGCCTCCTCGGTCGTAGCCACGGCTCGCAACCTACCGCGCCCTCGCGGATGCAAACGGGGTTGCAAAGGGAGGTCGTGTTGCAAAGTGGGGGAGAGTGGGCTATTGTGGCGATCGAGTTGAAGCCCAGGACCGGGGTGGTGAGGCTCCTCCCACCTCATCACTCCGGTCCATTTCTCTTTCTGGCCCTCCCAACGCACGCAGAAAGGACTTGTCGAGGTGGCCTTCCGGGGTCTCTACGAGCACAGCCTCGATTCGAAGGACCGGCTCACGGTCCCCTCTCGCTTTCGGGCCTCTCTTGCTGACGGAATCGTTCTCTCCAAGGGCTTCGACCCCTGCGTCTGGGTGCACACGACCAACGAGTTCGAGCAGCTCTCCGACCGCTTCCTCTCGCCACACAGCCCCTTCGGCCGCGACGCCCGCGCCCTGCGCCGCCGCTTCCACGGCGGCTCCTTCGACGAGAAGCTCGACTCCGCCGGGCGCATCCGCATCCCCAAGCCGCTGATCGAGCACGCCGGCCTCGACGGCAACTGCGTCGTGATCGGGGCCGGGGAGTACCTGGAGATCTGGAACGCCGACGCCTGGGCCAAGCAGGAGGAAGAACTCGACGCCGCCGCCCCCGAGATCGCCGAGGGCCTAGCCGCCGCCGGACCCGCCGCGTAACCATGAGACTCCATGCCCGCCAGATCCCATACGACCACGCCCCGATGGCCGGCTATGTCGCGCCGCGGCCGGTCGAGCGACCACTCGAGGCCCTCTTGAGCGAGCACGAGCCCGTACTCGCGCCGGAGCTGGTCTCGCTGCTGGCGCCGGAGCCGGGGCAGACGGCGGTCGACTGCACCTTCGGCGGCGGCGGCCACGCTCGCCGGGTCGCCGAGCTGATCGGGCCGGAGGGGACGCTGATCGGGATCGACCGCGACCCCGCCGCCGAGAAGCGCTTCAACCGCTTCGCCGCCGAGGCGCCCTGTCGAACTCTCTTCATTGGCGCCGACTTCAGTGCAGGACTTCTTGCACTGCAGCGCGAAGGAGTGCGCCCAGACATGGTCTACATGGATCTGGGAATGTCCTCGATGCAGGTCGACGCGTACGAGCGGGGTTTCTCCTATTCCTATGACGCGCCGCTCGACATGCGGATGGACACGCGGCAGGAGTTCACCGCCGCCGACCTCGTCAACGAATGGCCGGAGGCGCGGATCGCCCAGGTCCTGCGCCGCTTCGGCGAGGAGCGCCACGCCGGCGGGATCGCCCGCGAGATCGTCCACCGTCGCCCGCTAAAGACGACGAGCGAGCTGGTCGAAGCGGTCAAGGCCGGGATGCCGGCCTCGGCCCGCTTTGCCGCCGGCCACCCGGCCAAGCGCAGCTTCCAGGCGATCCGGATCGCCGTCAACGGCGAGATCGAGACGCTGGAAGAGACGCTGCCGCTCGCCTGGGCGCAGCTCAAGGTCGGCGGCCGCTTCGCCGCGATCTCCTTCCACTCGCTCGAGGACCGGCCGGTGAAGCAGTTCCTCGCCGCCAAGGTGCGCGGCTGCATCTGCCCGCCAGAGCTGCCCGTCTGCGTTTGCGGCCACGAGCCAGAGGCCAAGCTACTGACCCGCCGCGCGATTTCGCCCGGGCCCGAGGAGGCGGAGAGCAACCCGCGCTCGCGCTCGGCGCACCTGCGGGCGGCGCTGAAGATCGCCGAGGCACAGCCCGTGGAGGAGGCCGGCTGATGGCCGTCGCCGCTCCCGCCCGCCGCAGCCGCGCCCTGCCGGCGCCCGCGCCCTCGCGGACGACGCCGCCCAAACGCAAAGCTCCCGCACGCAAACCGACGCGCTCGCGAGCGGTTGCCGCGCCCGCGCGCAAGCCTGCCGTCAAACGCGCACCCGCCGCGCGTCCAAAACTCGCTGTCGTCGCCGGCCGCACCGCGGTCGCGGTTCGCCAACTGCCGGACTCGAGCTTGGTCGTGCGGATGACGCAGGGGCGCCTCTGGATCGGCGTCCTCGGTGTGCTCCTGGTCGGGATCGTCTCCCTCAACGTCGTCACGCTCAGCGTTGCCGCCTCCCAGGGCAAGATCGACGAACAGATCACGACGCTGGAAAAAGAGAACTCGATGCTGGGGGCGCGCGAAGCCGAGCACTTCAGCACCGAACGCGTGCGCGGCGAGGCGACCCAGCTCGGGCTGGCGATGCCGACCACCGAAGAGCCGAAGCTGATCGAAGCGAGCCCCGGCGATGCCGCCACCGCGGCCGCCCGCCTCGCTGCCGCCGGAGGCTGAGGGACCATCCACGAATGCGGCTGATCGAGCGTCGAATCGGGCTCCTCTTCGGCGGCTTCCTTCTCTGCTTCCTCGTCATCGTCGGCCGGTCCTTCTGGCTGCAGGGAGTGCAGGGCTCGAAGCTCGCCTCCGAGGCGGTCATGCAGCAGACCGAGGTGGTCGACGTCCCGGGCCTGCGCGGCGACCTGCTCGACCGCCGCGGCAACAAGCTCGCCGCCTCCGAAGACGCAGCGACGATCTACGCCACGCCCTACCAGGTGAAAAACCCGCCGCAGGCAGCGGCGAAGCTGGCGCCGATCCTCGACGAGAAGAAAGGGGAAGTGCTGGAAGCGCTGACCGCCGAAGGCGGCTTCTCCTACGTCGCCCAGAAAGTCGACCTCGGCACTGCGGCAAAGGTGGAAGCGCTCGAACTGGAAGGGATCGGCGAGCTGCCCGACAGCCGCCGCACCTACCCGCAGGGCGAGATGGCGGGGCAGGTGATCGGCGCCGTCGGCTCCGAAAACAAGGGGTTGACGGGCCTGGAGATGGGCGAGGAATCCGTGCTCGGAGGGACCGACGGCGAACGGCGGATCGTCAACGACGCGCTCGGCGAACCGATCCGGCTGGAAACGGTGAAGGAAGCCGAAGACGGCGAAGACGTCGAACTCACCCTCGACCCGGTGATCCAGCGGGAAACCGAACGGGTGCTGGCCGGCGTCGGCGAAACGTACACGCCGACCGGCGCCACCGCGATCGTCGTCGATCCCCGGACTTCGCAGGTGCTGGCGATGGCGAACTGGCCGCCGGTCAACCCCGAAGACCTCTCCGAAGTCAGCAACGAAGACCTGCTGAACAAGGCGACCGGGTTCAACTACGAACCGGGCTCGACCTTCAAGGCCTTCACCGTCGCCGCTGCCCTGGAAGAAAAACTGGTGACGCCGACGAGCGAATTCGTCCTGCCGCCGACGATCCAGGTCGCCGACCGGACGATCAAAGACGCCGAGGAACGGGGCACCGAAACGATGAGCGTGGCGACGATCCTCGCCCGCTCCTCCAACGTCGGCGCGGTGACGATCGGGCTCCAGGTGGGCGCGGAAAAATTCAGCAAGTGGATCGACCGCTTCGGCTTCGGCCGGCCGACCGGAATCCAGTTCCCGAACGAGGAACAGGGCATCGTCCCCAGCCTCGACGAATACTCGGGCTCGACGATGGGCAACCTGCCGATGGGCCAGGGCCTGGCGGTGACGCCGATTCAGATGGTCGCGGGCTATACGGCGATCGCCGACGGCGGCATCCTCAGGCCACCGCAGCTGATCAAGAAGGTCGGCGAAGAAGCGGTGCACGAGCCGAAGGGGCGCCGGGTGATCTCCGCCCAGACGGCTACCGAGATCCGGGAAATGCTCGAAGGCGTGCTGGCACCGGGCGGCACCGCCTCCGAGGTCAGCGTGCCCGGCTACACGCTCGCGGGCAAGACCGGGACGGCGCAGGTGGCCGAAAACGGTGGCTACTCGAAAACTAAATACATTGCTTCCTTCATCGGCTTTGCGCCGGCGCAGAATCCGCAGTTGCTGGCGGCGGTGATCGTCGACGAACCGCAGGGGGAAATCTACGGCGGTTCGGTGGCGGCGCCGGCGTTCGGGCAGATCGCGGAATTCGCCCTCCCGTACCTGGGCGTGCCTCAGGAATAATCGGCCCCGATGAGACTGGCGGAGCTTGTCGCGGGGCTGCCGGGGGCACGGATCGTCGGCGACGCCTCCGTGGAGATCTCCGAGCTCGTCTACGACAGCCGCAAGGCCGGCCCGGGGACGTTGTTCTTCTGCGTCGTGGGAGAGAAGGTCGACGGGCATGAGTTTGGGGCGCAGGTGGTGGAGCAGGGAGCGGCGGCGCTTCTCGTCGAGCGGGAGCTGACGGAATTGGCGGTGCCGCAGGTGGTGGTGCCCGACTCGCGGG
>JBQCEW010000220.1:0-3150 GCA_051959815.1 Solirubrobacterales bacterium | reverse complement strand
TAGGCCCCGCGGTCGGCAACGACAAGCTGGTCGAAGTGGCGGAACGGTACGGCTTCAACTCGCCGCCGAGCCTGTACGCGCCGAAGATCGTCCACGAAGTCGAACCCGCGGAACCATCGATCCCGACCGAAATCGGCGAAGAAATTGACCTCGGCGTCTCGGCGATCGGCCAGGGCGAAGTACTGGCGACGCCGCTGGAGATGGCGAACGTGGCACAAGCGGTCGGCAACAACGGGGTGCGGATGCCAACCTCGATCGTCGCCAACCAGAAGCTGCGCCCGCAAGCCGAACCGGTGCGGGTGATGTCGCCGAAGATCTCCAGCGAGCTGACCGAACTGATGATCGGCGTCGTCACCGAAGGGACCGGCACCGCCGCTGCGATCCCCCAGGCGCAGGTCGCCGGCAAGACCGGCACCGCCGAGCTCGGGCCGAAGCCGGGCCAAGAGAACTCCGAAAACCCGGTCCAGATCAAGGACGCCTGGTTCTCGGCCTTCGCGCCGGCGGACAAGGCGAAGCTGGCGGTCGGGGTGCTCCTCATAGAAGCGGAAGCGGCTGGGGGCGAAGTCGCTGCGCCGATCGCAGCGGAAGTCCTCTCCGCCGGGCTTGGGTAGGACGGTTGGGGGGTCCCCTCCGTCGCAAATTTGGGGAGGCTCCTCCGGGGACCCCCGAACCGTCGTCCCTAGAGGTCTAGGGTGACTTCCCCTTTTTCTTCTGCGCCTTCTATATGCAGAGTTAGGGGGCGGTTCTCGGAGGCTTCTTCGGGGAGGAGGAAGATCGCGACTGAGCCCTCGATCGGGCCCTGCTGGGCGGCCGAGTCGAGGACCGGGATCTGTTCTTCGGGTTCGACCGTGCCTTCGAAGGGCAGCGCGAAGATGCTTTCGCTCGGGACCACCTTGAATTCGTTTTCTTCGGCATCGGTGATCGTCAGCGACGACGGCAGCGTCTGCGGTTCGTCGCTCTTGTTCTGGACTTCGAAGAAGACGCCGAAGTAGCTTTCGCCTTTCGGCGGTTCCGGCTGGCCTTCCAGGTACGCGGCGTCCTCGGTGTCGTTCGGGTTCAGGTAGCGCGAGAAGGTGACGTTGTACTCGAGCTCGCCGAGCTGCAGGGGCTCACCCTCGTTGGTGTGCTTGGAGTTGCTGGAGTAGCCGCAGGCAGAGACGCCGACCGTCAGCGCGAGGAGCGCCAGCAGGGCGAAGAGCGGCAACAGCATGCGGCGGTTGGGGTGCATCGCGGCGGGGAGTCTATATATCGCTAGGGGATGCCCGTCGCGTACCGGTTGCCGCCCGCGACCACGACCCGCTCGGCGACGGGTCGGTCGGACTCGAGCTGGTCGCGCAAGCGGCGCAGCGCCTCGCGCCAGCCCCGCTCCAGCCAGAAGGAGCCGGCGCTGAGGATCTCGAGGGGGCGGTCGATCGCCGTGGGCTCGGTCCAGTGGGTGACGCGGACGCAGGTGAGCGAGCCGGGCGCCTCCTTCAGCTCCCAGACGATGTGGTTGCGGATCCGGTTGCCGCGGCCCGCCTCGCCTTCCTCGACGATCTGGAACGGCTCCTCGATCGAGACGATCGTCGTGTCCATCCAGACCCTGCGGAGCGGCCCCTTGGCGCGGAAGCGGGCGCCCGCGCCGACGCCCTTGGGGTCGAGCCGGGTGAGGTGGAAGTCGGTGAGGAAGTTGTCGGTGAAGGAGGGCCGGGCGGCGAGGTCGACGAGCGCCGCGAAAACCTGCTCTCGGGGGGCATCGATTTCGATTTCGGCGCTGACCGGGCCCATTGCGGCGCGGATTCTATTCGCGGACAGCCGCGGAACCACCTCGCCTTCGGTCGGAAATTAGGCACCGGCGCGTACCGCTGGAGAAATTTCACGTGACAAGAGCCCTGGATCAAATTAGGATCAATCCACCAGTCAGGAAGGAGGAGGGAGCCATTTTCGACAGCGCCGGCACCAGCCCGGCCGGCGAGGCATATGCCACCGGTTTCATGCCCGGCGAGGGGACGTATTTCTGCCTCCTCTGCGGCGCCCAGGTTGCGCTGCGCGAGACCGACGAGTTGCCCGAGTGCTCCCGCTGCGGGGCCTCGCGCTTCCGCCGCGACTCGATCTTCGCCTCTCGGCAGGAGCACGGCTCCCTCACCGTCGAATTCGCCGTCGCCACTGAGCCGGAGCTGCCCGGCTGGCTCGACAAAGCCCGCGCGAAGCTGACCGAGCCGGGGTACCACCTGGTGATGCGCGACGGCGGCGAGGTCGTCAGCTTCCACCTCGAGGTCGGCTGGATCAAGGTCGGACGTTGCGAGCGGGCCGAGATCTGCCTCGACGACCCCAGCGTCTCGAGGCGCCACGCGATGATCACCACCGACCCGGACCGGCCACCAAGGATCCTCGACGACCGCAGCCTCAACGGCATCCTCGTCAACGGCCGCCGGGTTGAATGGACCGAGCTGAAAGCAGGCGACGAGCTAACGATCGGCCGCTACCGCCTGTACCTGCTGCAGATCTGATCCGCGAGTCCGCGAGAGACCGGAAATATTGGGGTCTACGGCGGACTCGCGACTGAATTTGCCGCCACCCCCATCCCTACGATTCGAATCGATGGAGGGTCCCCCCAACCCGGACGATCCCGCGCGCCCGCCGGGCGAGGAGTCGATCTCGGCCTCCGCCGAGCGCGCCCGCGCCCAGCTCCACGAGGAGATCGAGCGCGTCCGCCGCGGGGTCGAGCAGATGCTCGACGAACAGAACGCGCCCCTCAACTCCGACCTCCGCCGCGAGCTGGACACGATGCAAGAGGACCTCCGCCGCTACGTCAAAACCCGCATCCGCAAATCCCAAAAACGCACCGACCGCTCCCTCAAGCGCCTGGAAACCCGCACCACCACGCTCGAGCAACGCCTCGACTCCATGGACGCCGAGCGCCGCCTGACCGAATGGCGCATCCACTCCGACACCGAGCGCATGCTCGACGGCTTGCTTCAGGAGGTTCGAGTGATCGCCGACCGGTTGGAGGGCAAGGGCCCCTAGAGCGAGCAGCCCGATCGGTGCGCCTTATACCCCTATAGCGGGCAAAAGGCGCACTGCTGGCTGAAGCTGAACAACTACTCCGTCGAGATGCTCGGGTCCGCCTGGACCTTGAGCGGAACGATCATCAGGAAGTTGCTGGTGGCG